>NZ_JBHVDM010000004.1:0-145381 GCF_042802775.1 Nocardia sp. NPDC057455
CGACGGCTCCGGCTTTCGCCTCTACCTCAGAGCACGGCTTCGATCGCCGCGACCAGTTCGGGCGCCTCGGGGGTGGTGCGCGGGCGGAAGCGGCCCGCCACTTTCCCGTCGCGGTCGATCAGGAACTTTTCGAAATTCCACTGGATGTCGCCGGCGGTGCCCTCGGCGTCGGGGGTCTCCACCAGCTGCTGGTAGAGGGCGTGGCGCTGGTCGCCGTTGACGTCGGTCTTCTCCAGCAAGGGGAAATCGACGCCGTAGGTGGTGGAACAGAACTGCTGGATCTCCTCCGCGGTGCCCGGCTCCTGGCCCATGAATTGGTTGCACGGCACGCCGACCACGCTGAGACCGCGCGGCCCGAAGGACTTGTGCAGTTCGACCAAGCCGGAGTACTGCGGCGTCAGCCCGCATTTCGAAGCCACGTTGACCAGCAGGACGGCGCGGTCACCGACCAGGTCGGCCAGCGTCGTCGGTTCGCCGGACAGCGTGCGTAGCGGAACTTCTCGAAGGCTCATACGTATGGACCTGCCCATTCTCGATTCCGTGGATCCACCCCGACGGCCACGCTACCGGATCGTCCGGGGCGGTGACCGTTGCGGGCGCGGCGGTTCGGGCGGGCGAACCGCGCTCAGCGCAGCCGGGTTCGGCGCATCAGCCGCAGCGACGTCAGAGTCATCTTCAGCTGCTTGTCGTAGGGCTGACCTGCCCGTGCGGCGAGCACTTGCTTCTTGAGCACGCCGACGTTCACCGTGTCGGTGTACTTCAGCAGGCCCTGGTCCCCGTGCCGGGTGCCGACGCCGGACTGCTTCACGCCGCCCGAGGGCGTGCCTTTGGCGGCGTAGGTCGCGACGAAACCGTCGTTGATGTTGATATTGCCCGCCTGCAACTGCGCGGCGATCCGCTCGGCATGCGCGAAGTCCCGGGTCCAGACGCTGGCGTTCAGGCCGTAGTCGGTGGCATTGGCCAGGCGCACCGCCTCCTGCTCGTCGTCGAACGGGTACACGGTGACGACCGGGCCGAAGGTCTCCAGCGTCGCGTGGGTCATCTCGGGGGTCACGCCGGTCAGCACGGTGGCCTCGTAGAACGCGGGACCGACATCGGGACGCGCCTGCCCGCCGACGTGCACGGTGGCGCCTTTGGATCGCGCGTCCTCGACGTGGGCGGCGACCCGTTCCAGATGCTGCGGGGAGACGAGGGAGCCGAACTCCGGCGTGTAGTCGTAGGCGCCGCCGATCTTTTCGTTCAATTCCGCCGCGGCGGCGACCAACCGTCGGAGGAATTCGTCATGGATGGAGCGATGCACGTAGATCCGCTCGATATGCATGCACGCCTGTCCCGAGTTGGCGAACGTCGCGAACACCGCGCCGGGGACGACCTCGTCCAAGTTCGCGTCGGCGAGCACGATCATCGGGTTCTTGCCGCCCAGTTCCAGGCTGCACCCGATGAGGTTGCGACCGGCCTGCTCGCCGACGATCCGGCCGGTGGCGGTCGAGCCGGTGAACATGACGAAGTCGACGTTGTCGATCAGGGTGGGCCCGATATCGGGTCCTTCACCACACACCACCTGGACCAGACCGCGAGGCAGCCCGGCCCGGTGCAGCAACTCGACGCCGAAGAGCACGCACAGCGCGGTCTTGTTGTCCGGCTTCAGCACGACGCCGTTGCCCGCCATCAGCGCGGGCATGGCGTCGGACAGCGCGATGGCGAAGGGAAAATTCCATGGCGCGATCACCGCGACGAGCCCTTTGGGACGGTGCTGTTCGGTGGAAATGGTCAGCAGGGGCATCGGGCCGCCGCGCCGCTTCGGCCGCAGCACCCGGCGCGCGGTCTTGAGGTAGTGGCTCACCACCATGGGCACGTCGCAGGATTCCTCGACGGCCATGCGACGGGTCTTGCCGCAACCGATCTGGATCAGATCGGCGATGGTCTCCACTTCGCCGAGGATCAGCTCGTGCAGCCGCTCGAACACCCGCAGTCGCTCCCGCAGTGGCCGCGCGGCCCATTCCGTCTGCGCGGCGCGGGCGGCGGCGCATGCGCGCAGGACGTCCTGCGGGGAGGACTGCGCGAGCGCACCGACCGGCGCACCGGTGTAGACCTCGGTCATCTCGAACGGCGCCGCGCTACCGTCGGCGGCGACCAGGCCGGTCAGCCGGGCGATCAACTCCCCGGTGATCCTGGCGGGCAGGGCGCCCTTCGCCTTGTCGGTGTGTGCTGTGCTCATCGGATCATCTCCATGACGTCGGACATCGCCGCAGGTGCCGGACCGGACAGTGCGCCTGAATTAGAACACGTTCCGGTTTCGGATTCATCGTATTCGCCTCCACACGGCCTGCCTACCCGCCGCGTGCGAGGAATTCCGCTCACTCGTCCGCGGCGATCGACAACGCCTGGGTGGGGCAAAACCGGACGGCGCGCTGCACGTCGGCCTGTGCGCGCGGATCCGCGACGGCGTCGAGGATCTCGACTTTGCCGCGCTTGGGGACGTGGAACGCTTCGGGCGCCTCGTCCTGGCACACGGCATGCCCCTGACACAGATCCAGATCGGCCAGCACTCGCATCGTCGCTCCCTACTGTTCGTTCGATACCTGGTCGTCCGCGAGCGGACGCACCGGCGCCTCGGGTTGCACCTCGACCAGCACAAGGTGCGAGCCCCGCGGCGTGGAGACCACCGCCACCACCGCGGCGGCCAGGTCGCTCGCGCGCAGCATGTACGGGTGCCTGGCGAAGCCCCATGCTTTCCAGTCCTCCAGCACCGGACCGACGATCTCGGGCGTGGAGTCCATGCCCATGCCGGTCAGGGTCGGGCCGGGCCGGACCTGCGACAGGCGAATGCCGCTGCCCTCGAGTTCCATGCGCATCTGCGCGGCCATCGCTTCCAGCCCGGCCTTGGCGGCGCTGTAGGCGCCCGTGCGCGGACGCGGTTCGGACGCGCAGTCCGAGCTGATCAGCACGACGTCGCCGCGTTGCCTGCGCAGCATGCCGGGCAGCACGCGGTGCACGAGGCGTTGCGCGCCGACGAGATGAACCTGTACTTGGTGCACGAACCGTTCCGGATCCATCGCGTGCGCCTGTCCGAACTCGATGTCGCCCGCGCTGGACACCAGGATCTCGGTGGGGCCGAGCGCTTCCTCGGCCGCGCGCACGAACTCGTCGACCGAGTCCGGCTCGGTGACGTCGAGGCGGTGGGCGAACGCTTCACCACCGTTGGCGCGGATCTTGTCCGCCAGTTCGGCGCACTGCTCGGCTCGGCGCGCGCCGAGCGCGACCGGGTGGCCCAGCTCGGACAGGGCCACGGCGGTGGCGGCGCCGATCCCGGAGGAAGCGCCGGAGACGAGCGCGGGCCTGCGCTCGGGATGGGGTGTGAATCTTGGCATTATCGAGTCTCCACGGTGATGGGAAGGTGGGCGAACCCACGCACATTGGACGAATGAACGCGCGCGATCCCGGACTCCAGGACGTCGTAGGACCGCACTCGGGAGCCGAACTCGCGCAGGGCGACGGTCGCTTCCAGCCGTGCCAGGTGCGCACCGAGGCAGAAGTGCACTCCCGCACCGAAACTGGCCAGCCCGGACTTGTCGGCACGATCGATCCGGAAGCTGTCGCCGTCGTCGAACACCGCGGGATCGCGGTTGGCCGAACCGATCAGCAGCAGCACCTTCGCTCCCGCCGGGATCGTGCCGCCGTGGTAGCCGAGGTCGGCGGTGGCGGTGCGGGCGACCATCTGACTGGAGGTGTCGTAGCGGAGCGTCTCTTCCACCCAGTCGGAGATCAGATCCGGGTCCGCGACGACTTTCGCGTACTCTCCCGGGTTGCGCGCCCCCCAATACAGGGCGTTGCCCAGCAGTTTCGTGGTGGTCTCGTTCCCGGCCACCACCATCAAGAACAGGAAACCGATGATCTCTTCGTCGGTCAGTGTGTCGCGGTCGATTTCGGCATCCAGCAAGGCGGAGGTCAGATCTTCCTTCGGGGCCCGCCTGCGCTCGGCCACCATCTCCGTGTAGTAGCCCAGCAGCGTGATCGACGCCTCGACAGCAGCCATCGGGATGTCGAGCACTCCGTCCTCACGGTGCACCACCAGATCCGCCAACCGGCGGATCTCCACCCGGTCCACGGCCGGGACCCCCATCAGTTCGGAGATGACGTCCATCGGCAGTTTGCCCGCGACCTCGTCGATCCAATCGAACGAGCCGCCGGCCAACGCGGGCTCCAGATACGACAGCGTCAACTCCCGGATCCGGACTTCCATCTCCGCGACGCGTTTCGGCGTGAACCCCTTGTAGACCAGTCGTCGCATCCGCATATGCCGCGGGTCGTCCATCGCCAGAAACGACATCACCCGATGTGCGTGCGGGCCCCACGCCGCCGGATCCAGCGACACTCCATTGGCGCTCGACAGCCCCCCACTGTCACGGAACGCTCCGGTGACATCCGCATGCCGCGACAACGCCCAGAAGCTCAGATCCGGGTTGTGATACAGCGGCGCCTCCTGCCGCAGCCGCCGGTACGTCGGATAGGGGTCCTCGTGAAACCCGTAATCGTACGGATCGAACACCAGCGGCTCCACCGCAGCCGTCATCGCCCACACTCCGAAACCGATAACACGTTCCGCCACACGGTAGGCCACCGCGAAACCGTCAAAGACAGATAGCTGGACATGTGTCTGGACAGTACCACCACCCTGCCTCGACGGACAATGCCTCTGTGACATCAGCGGGTTTCACGTGGCCGAACGGACATACCGGAGGACATCGCGACGGGCCGTCCGCTCCCGCGCACAAACTCGGCAAGAGTGGCAGAGTTAGAACCTGTTATTGCCACCGATCGCGATCCGAGACTATATTCCGTACACGTGTCCAGACAGTATCGGAGTATTCCATGAGCAGCCTTCTGCCCGCCGACGGGTCCCGCCTGCTGATCGGCGGCAAGCTGGTCGAGGGCGCCGACGGTGTCTTCGCGACAGTGAACCCGGCGACCGAGGAGGTCCTCGGTCTCGCCGCCGACGCGAACGCGGCCGATCTCGACGCGGCCGTCGCCGCCGCGCGCACCGCGTTCGACGAGACGGACTGGTCGCGCGATCACGCCTTCCGCGCCCGCTGTCTCGAGCAGCTGCGCACCGCGTTGCAATCCCACGTCGATGACTTGCGCGAGATCACGATCGCCGAGGTCGGCGCCCCGCGAATGCTGACAGCGGGCCCGCAGCTGGAAGGCCCGGTCGCCGACCTGAGTTACGCGGCCGGACTCGCCGAGAACTACGAGTGGGAAACCGACCTGGGCGTGGCCGAGCCGATGGGTATCAAGACGCGCCGATTGCTGCGCCGGGAGCCGATCGGCGTGGTCGGGGCGATCACGCCGTGGAACTTCCCGCATCAGATCAACTTCGCCAAATTGGGTCCCGCGCTGGCCGCGGGGAACACCGTCGTGCTCAAACCCGCCCCCGATACTCCCTGGTGCGCGGCGGCGGTCGGCGCCATCATCGCCGAGGAGACCGATTTCCCGGCCGGCGTCGTGAACATCGTGACCTCCGCGGACCATACGCTCGGCGCCCGGCTGACCGCCGACCCGCGCGTCGACATGATCAGTTTCACCGGTTCCACCGCCACCGGCCGGGCCGTCATGACCGGCGCCGCCACGACGTTGAAGAAAGCGTTCCTCGAACTGGGCGGCAAATCGGCGTTCATCGTGCTCGACGACGCCGACATCGCGGCGGCCTGCTCGATGGCCGCGTTCTCGGTGTGCGTGCACGCCGGGCAAGGGTGCGCGCTGTCCACCCGGCTGCTCGTTCCGCGCGCCGCCTACGACCAAGCCGTACAGGCGGCCGCGGCCACGCTCGGCGGGATCAGGCCGGGCGATCCCGCCGACCCGCGCACGGTCTGCGGGCCGCTGATCTCCGAACGCCAGCGCGCGCGGGTCGAACGCTACATCGACATCGCGCGCGCCGAGGGCGGGCGCATCGTGGTCGGCGGCGGGCGACCGGCCCGGCACGAGCGAGGGTTCTTCGTCGAACCGACATTGATCGCGGACGTCCCCAACAGCTCGACCGTCGCCCGTGAGGAGATCTTCGGCCCGGTGCTGGTGATCATTCCGCACGACGGCGACGAGGACGCCGTCCGCATCGCCAACGACTCCCCCTACGGCCTGTCCGGTTCGGTCTGGGGAACCGATCCCGAGCGCATCCGGCGCGTCACCGAACGCGTGCGCACCGGGACGCTGGGCGTCAACGGCGGGATCTGGTACTCCGCCGACGTCCCGTTCGGCGGCTACAAGCAATCCGGCCTCGGCCGTGAGATGGGCATCGCCGGTTTCGAGGAGTACCTCGAGACCAAAGTCATCGCCACCGCGGTCTGACCGCCGCGGACAACACAGAGGAGCTGAACTCCATGGCCCGTTTCACGGGAAGATCCGCCATCGTCACCGGCGCCGCCCAGGGCATCGGCGCCGCCTACGCGCGAGCGCTGGCGGCAGAAGGCGCGAACGTCGTCGTCGCCGACAAGAACGCCGAGGGCGGCGCGGCGGTCGTCGAGAAGATCGTCGCCGACGGCGGCACGGCGGTGTTCGGACACGTCGACGTGTCCGATCCCGACTCCGCGACCGCGCTGGCCGAGCTCGCCGTCACCGAGTTCGGCGGCATCGACCATCTGGTCAACAACGCCGCCATCTACGGCGAGATGAAACTGAATCTGCTGCTGACCGTGCCATGGGACTACTACCGGAAGTTCATGAGCGTGAACATGGACGGCGCGCTCATCATGACTCGCGCCGTCTGGCCGCACATGTCCAAGGGCGGCAGCGGGTCGATCGTCAACCAGTCCTCCACCGCCGCGTGGCTGTATTCCAGCTTCTACGGCCTGGCGAAGGTCGGCGTCAACGGGCTCACCCAGCAACTGGCTTTCGAACTCGGCGGGTCGAACATCCGCGTCAACGCCATCGCGCCGGGTCCGATCGACACCGACGCCACCAAAGCGGTCACCCCGGACGTGATCGTCGACGACATCGTCAAACGCCTGCCGCTCAAGCGGATGGGCACGCCGCAGGACCTGGTCGGCGCCTGCCTGTACCTGCTGTCGGACGAGGCGAGCTGGGTCACCGGGCAGATCTTCAACGTCGACGGCGGACAGATCGTGCGGTCATGAGCGCCCGTATCGGGTTCCTCGGCCTCGGTAACATGGGCGCGCCGATGGCCAAGCGCCTGCTGGAATGGCCGGGCGGGCTGGCGGTGTGCGACATGCGGCCCGAGGCGGTCGAGCCGTTCCTCGCGGCCGGGGCCGCGGCGGTCGCCTCCGCCGCAGAGCTGGCCAGGCAGGCGGCGGTCATCTCGATCACGGTGGTGAACGACGCCCAGGTCCGCGACGTGATCACGGGCCCGGAGGGGGTGTTGCGGACCGCCGCGCCGGGCACCGTGGTCGCTGTGCATTCGACGATCAGCGATCGCACCGCCGAAGAACTCGCGACGGTCTGTCACGCCCGCGGCGTCGAACTGGTGGACGCGCCGATCAGCGGCGGCGCGCCCGGCGCGACGCGCGGCACGCTCGCGGTCATGGTCGGCGGCAGCGACGCGGCGTTCGAGCAGGTACGCGAACCGTTCGGCTGCTTCGCCGATCTGATCGTGCATGCCGGGCCGGTCGGCGCGGGCACGCGCATGAAACTGGCGCGCAACCTGCTGCACTTCGTCTCCTTCACCGCGGCCACCGAGGCGCAACGCCTGGCCGAGGCGGCCGGACTCGACCTCACCGCGCTCGGCAAAGTGGTGCGCCACTCCGACGCGGTCACCGGCGGGCCCGGAGCCATCATGCTGCGCGACACCACCGCCCCGATCCAGGACGGCGACTTCTGGCTGCCGATCCTGCGGCACGTGCGCGACCTCGGGGAGAAAGATCTCGGTCTCGCCATGGAACTGGGCGAACGCCTCGGCGCCGAGTTGCCGCTGGCCGCACTCGCCCTCGACCGGCTCGGCCCCGGACTCGGCGTCGGGGCGGGCACCTTCGCATCCGAAAGGCAAACCTCATGAGCGACAACGGTTCCGGCGACACCGCACGGCAGCGCGGTCTGGCCAAGATGGCCGAGGTGTACGGCACGGAGTTCCAGGAATACCCGGGCTCGCACTTCGCCGTCACCGCCGACCACCTCTTCGCCGACATCTGGTCGCGGCCCGGACTCACCGTCCGCGACCGCAGGCTGCTGCTGCTCGGCGCGCTGGCCGCGCAGGGCGCGATCGACACCGCGGGTATCCAGATCGGGGCCGCGCTGCGCAACGGCGAACTCACCGAAGACCAACTGCACGAGATCGCGGTGTTCCTGTGCCACTACGTGGGCTGGCCGAACGGCACCAAACTCGACATCCTGATAAGCACGATCGTGGCGCAGCAGAAGAAGGCCGCCCGCGCGCAGTCCGCGCCCGCCGAGCAGTGAAGGATCCGTTCACCATGTCCGACGCCACCACCATTCGCCCCCTGCGCGCGAGCCGCGTTCCGACCTGGGACCACCGGGCCGACGTCGTCGTCGCCGGATACGGCATCGCCGGGGTCTGCGCCGCCATCGAGGCCGCCCGCGCGGGTGCGGACGTGCTGGTGCTGGAGCGCACCGGCGGCTGGGGTGGCGCCGCCGCCCTGGCGGGCGGATTCATCTATCTGGGCGGCGGCACACCGCTGCAACAGGCCCTCGGTTTCGAGGACACGCCGGAGAACATGGAGTCCTTCCTCCTCGCGGCGCTCGGCCCCGGCGTGGACCAGGCGAAGATCGCCGACTACTGCCGCGGCAGTGTCGAGCACTTCAACTGGCTGGTGTCCTGTGGCGTACCGTTTCGCGAGGCGTTCTGGGGCGAGCCGGGATGGGAGCCGCCGCACGACGAAGGACTGATGTACTCCGGCGGCGAGAACGCCGCGCCCTTCAACGCGATCGCGAAACCCGCTCCGCGCGGCCATGTTCCGCAGATGGCCGACAAGCGCACCGGGGAGAAGGGCGGCGGCTACATGCTGATGAAGCCGTTGGCCGACACCGCGGCAGCGCTGGGCATCCGGGCGGAGTACGACATGCGGATCGCGCGGCTGATCGTCGACGACGACGATCGGGTGGTCGGGGTGCTGGCGCGGCGCTACGGCAAGGCGGTCGCCATCCGCGCCGAGCGCGGCGTCGTCCTGGCCACCGGCAGCTTCGCCTATCACAAGGAGATGATCGAAGGGTACGCGCCACGGCTGATCGGCAGGCCCGCAGCCGCGATCGAGGAACACGACGGCATCGGCATCCGGCTGGCGCAGGCGCTCGGCGCGGAGCTGGCGCACATGGACGCGACCGAGGTCGCGTTCTTCGGGGATCCGCAGCTGCTGGCTCGCGGCATCCTGGTCAACGGGCGCGGCCAGCGCTATATCCCGGAGGACACCTACCCCGGCCGGATCGGTCAGGCGACGCTGATCCAGCAGGACAATCAGGCGTACCTGGTGATCGACGAAGCGTCCTACGAGCAGGCACTGACGACCGAGACCTCCACGCCGTTCTTCCGTCAGCCCCCGACCTGGGTCGCGGAGACCATCGCCGAACTGGAAGCCGAGATGGGCCTGCCCGGCCAGGCGTTGCAGGCGACCGTGTCGTGCTACAACCTGCACGCCGCCGACGGCGCGGATCCGGTGCTGGGCAAGAAGCCGGAATGGGTGCGCCCGCTGCGCGGACCGGTGGCAGCCTTCGACATGCGCGGCTTCACGGCCGGTTTCACCCTCGGCGGACTGCGCACCGACCTCGATTCGCGGGTGCTGCACGTCTCCGGAGAGCCGATTCCGGGGTTGTTCGCGGCCGGCCGGTGCACCTCCGGCCTGTGCGCGGGCGGCTACGTCAGCGGCGCGTCGCTGGGCGACGGCAGCTTCTACGGGCGCCGGGCCGGCATCGCCGCGGCCAAGAACTGAACCGCCCCGAGCCCCCTAGTAGGATCCAGACACATGTCCGAACCCGATTCCGTCATTCTCGAGGCGACCCGCCGCAGGCTGTCCGGCAAGCAGGCCGACACCGTCGACAAGCTGACCCGCGCGGCGGTGGAAGTGCTGGCGCGCGAAGGGTTCGCGGGCATGACCATCCGGATGGTCGCCGCGGCGGCCGGGGTCGGGACGGCCACGGCGTACACCTACTTCTCGTCCAAGGAGCATCTGGTCGCCGAGATCTTCTGGCGGCGGCTGGTCGCGTCGCCGTCACCGGTCAGCGAGGACCCGGACCCGACCGTCCGGGTGGTCGCCGAGCTGCGCAACATCGCGATGCTGGTGGCCGACGAACAGGAACTCTCCGGCGCGGTCACCAGCGCACTGCTCGGCCGCGATCCCGACGTCGAGCATCTGCGCGGACGCATCGGCGCCGAGATCCGCAAGCGCATCATCCGCGCCCTCGGTCCCGATCCGGACCCGGACGTGGTCGAATCGCTGGAATTGCTCTACGCGGGCGCGCTGGTGCGCGCGGGCATGGGTTACGGGTCCTACTCCGAGATCGCCGATCGCATCGAGACCTCCGCGCTGCTGATCCTGCGGTAGCGCGGACTACGCGGGACGACTTCGCGCCGGGTTACCCGAAATCCGCCACGCGACGCGGGCTTGCTCGTATCTTTGCCGTAGTCGGTGCAGATCGGAGTGGGAAAAGTGCAATCTGGTGAGCTTTCCGCGGACTACGTCGTCGTCGGCTCGGGATCGGCGGGCGCGGTGGTGGCCAATCGGCTCAGCGCCGATCCGGGCACCACGGTGGCGTTGCTGGAAGCGGGCCCGCCGGACAAGAACAAGTTCGCGCACATTCCCGCCGGGTTCGCGAAACTGTTCCGCTCCGAGGTGGATTGGGACTACCTCACGCAGCCGCAGCCGGAGCTGAAGAACCGCGAGATCTACTGGCCGCGCGGCAAGATGTTCGGCGGTTCGTCCTCGATGAACGCCATGATGTGGGTGCGCGGATTCCGGGCGGACTACGACGAGTGGGCGCTGCTTGCGGGTGCGGAGTGGGGTTTCGCCGCGGCCGTCGAGCAGTACCGCCGCATCGAACATGTGGAGAACGCCCAGTATCCGGACGAAGGCACCGAGGGCCCGCTGCACGTCTCCCGTCAGCGCAGCCCGCGCGGCCTCACCGCCGCCTACCTGGCCGCGGTGCAGGAGGCCGGCTACCGGGTCGAGCCGCCCAACCGCCCGCAGCCGGAAGGGTTCAGCGAGACCATGGTCACCCAGCGCGCGGGCCGCCGCTGGAGCACCGCCGACGCCTATCTGCGGCCCGCCCTGCGTCGTCCGAACCTCACGGTGCGCAGCGCGGCGCTGGCCACCCGGGTGCTGTTCGACGGCACGCGCGCGGTGGGCGTGGAGTACCGCCACGGCGGCAGCACGCACACGGTGACCGCGCGGCGTGAGGTGGTGCTGTGCGGCGGCGCGATCAACAGCCCGCAACTACTGATGCTCTCCGGCATCGGCGATCGCGACGAACTGACCCGCCACGGCATCGAGGTGCGCCACCACGCGCCGGAGGTGGGTGCGAATCTGCAAGATCATCTGGTCGCGGGCATCGGCTACGGAGTGGCGGGCGATTCGCTGTTCGGCGCTGAGCGGCCGCGCCAGCTACTGGCCTACCTGATCCGCCATCGCGGCATGCTCACCTCGAACGTCGGCGAGGCCTACGGGTTCGTGCGCAGCAAGCCGGATCTGGAGTTCCCGGACCTGGAGCTGGTCTTCGCACCCGCGCCGTTCTATTACGAAGGGCTTCAGGACCCGACCGAACACGGCGTGATCCTGGCGACGGTGCTGCTGCGTCCGCAGAGCCGAGGACGGATCGCCTTGTCCGGCGCGGACCCGTCCGCCAAACCCGTGATCGATCCGCGCTACCTGTCCGACAGCGCCGGCGCCGACCGCGCCGCCATCATGGCCGGATTGCGGGTGTGCGCCGCCATCGCCGCGGAGCCCTCGATGAAGGCGGTGCTCGGCCCGCTGATCTACCCGCCGAAAGCACCCGCGGACCCGGAAGCCGTACTCGAGCTGACGCTCAACTCCTACGCCCACACGCTCTACCATCCGGTCGGCACCTGCCGAATGGGCACCGATTCGGCCAGCGTCGTCACGCCCCGGCTGGAAGTGCGCGGCGTGCAAGGACTGCGGGTGGCCGACGCCTCGGTGATGCCGCTCATCATCCGCGGCCACACCCACGCGCCCGCGGTGTTCATCGGCGAGCAGGCGGCCGAGTTCATCCTCGCCGGATAGGGCGGTCGTTCCTCCTGTGCGGTACGGAGCGCACCGGAGGAACTCCCCCCGACATCGCGGCCGGTCCATGCTCCCGCGCGGAGGTGCCTCCGACCTTCCGGTGAAGGTTTTGAGGATCTTCGGCGCGATCGACTCGCGTCTGCGGTGGTAGACCGCCGTGTCCAGCATGTGCCTCGGTACGCCGGACAGCAGCGCGGGCGCGGAAACCATTCGATCGTCCAGCCGGGCCCGGATGGCGGCGCGGATGACGACAACCACTTCCCGCGCCCGCCTACGACGATGGCACCGTCGACGCGGAAGCTACACCGCGACGAATAGTCCCAGCGAGGCGGCTGCCAGCACGAGATACGGCAAGGGGTACCCGATGTGCGTGTACTGCCGCGCCCGGACCACGGTCAGCACCGCGCCGATGAAATAGACGACCAGCCCGGCCGCCGCGGCCACCCCGATCGGCGGAAACGCCAGGCCGGCCAGCAGCCCGGCCCCGCCGACCGCCTTGACGACGGCCAGTGCCGTCAGCCACGAATCCGGAACCCCGTAGGCGCGCATATTCGTTCGCACCCACTCGGCGCGAACCACGTCGATGCCCGCCGCGAGCAACGCGGCAGCGGCCGCCAGCACCGTGGCGACAACGTAGGCGATGTCCATGGCAATACCCTTTCGTCAGGTGGCGCGCCCGGTCACCTGGGCGCTGTCCGATACGTCATCTCGAATGACGGACCACGGAGCGGAAAGGTGACCGATGCCCACCGAAGACGGTTTCGCGCGGGAATTCGAGTCCCGGCGCGACCACCTGCACGCGGTCGCCTACCGCATGCTCGGCTCACCCACCGAGGCCGACGACGCGGTGCAGGAGACCTGGCTGCGGCTGGCCCGGCACGACGTCGAGGACGTACGCAACCTGCCGGGCTGGCTCACCACCGTCGTGTCCCGGATCTGCTTGGACATGCTGCGCGCCAGGGCAGCGCGGCGCGAGGAACCGCTCGACCAGCCGGCCCGGCTCGAAAGCGGCGCCGACGAGAACGAACCGGAGCGCGAGGCGGTGCTGATCGACTCCGTCGGCCGGGCACTGCTGGTGGTGCTGGACCGGCTCGGCCCCGCCGAGCGGGTCGCGTTCGTCCTGCACGACCTGTTCGCGGTGCCGTTCGACGAGATCGGGCCGATCGTCGGACGTACCACGCCGACCACCAAGAAGCTGGCCAGCCGGGCCAGGCACCGCGTGCGAGGTGAGCACGCTTCGGACCACATCGCGCAGCGGCATGTCGTCGACGCGTTTCTCGGTGCGGCGCGCAGCGGCGACCTCGACGCGCTCCTGGCCGTTCTGGCGCCCGATGTGGTCCGGACGGCCGACGCCGCCGCGCTTCCCGCCGGAGTGGCCACGACCGTGCGCGGCGCGGACTCGGTGGCCGGGGAAACCGTACTGCTGCGGCGGCGCTCGCAGGTGGCGGCGCTCGCGCTGGTCGACGGTCACCCGGGCATCGTGGTCGCCCCGCACGGCAGGCTGCTGCTGGCGCTCACCGTCACAGTGCGCGGCCATCGAGTGGCGGGATACCGGGTGATCGCCGATCCCGCGCGGCTGCGCAGGCTCTCGATCACTCTGCCTGCCAACTGATTTCCGTTCAGGACGCCGGCGTCGGCCGCCGCGGGTCGCCCGGCGCACGGCGTTCCGCCGCTCGGCGCCGACGGAAGTCGCGCGGCGTCTCACCGAAACGCGCCTTGAACGCCGCGGAGAACCACGCAGGGGTGAATCCGGCGCGGACCGCCAGCTCGCTGATGGGATCGTCCTCCCGCGCGGGGTCCTCGAGCAGGTCGCGCGCGGCGCGCAGGGCCTCGTCCCGCCGAACATCGCGGTAGGTGGTACCGGCCCGTTGCAGCACCGAGCGCAACTGCCGGGGCGACCAGCCCAGCGCGTGCGCCACCGCGGGCAGGCGCACGTCACTGCGGCCGACGTTGGCTCGCACGTATTGCCGGATCTGCGCGACGATATGGGCGTGATGGGTTCGTTGCGGACCGGTCTCGCCGAGCGCGATCAGGCTGAGCAACTCGGCGATCCGGTCGCAGACCGCGTTGAACTCGCGGTCGGACAGATCCGACTGTTCGGCATGGGTGCTGCGGATCATGGCCTGGGTGATCCGGCCCAGCCCGGAATTCAGGTCGATCGTCATGCCGCGCTCGGCGAGCGGCCCCGCGCGATGGTCCAGTTCGGCACGGGGCAGCTGGAACGCGTAGGCCGACAACAGCGGGATGTGGATCTGGCACAGATCGTCGAGCGCGGTCACCGCGGCCTGTTCGGGTCGCGCTCGCGTCTCCTCCTCGCGGTAGCGCACCGAGTACACGCCCCGTTCGGGGACGACGACCCAATAGAAGTCGTCGCACGGACCGTGGCGGATGTTCGTCCGGGTGCGGTAGGAGGTACTGGTTCCCCGCTGCTCCCAGCGCAACAACCGGTAGGCGGCCGACTCCTGGACAGTCAGCCCCGAATACCACCGCTCGGGATCGCCGTAGCGGTAGTCCATCGGAACGAAGCTGTTGGCGATCTCGGTCCACGATTCGGCATCGCTCGCGGTTACGCCATAGCACTTCATGGTGACAACCTATCGCCGCCGATTCACCGGTACCGCATTGTCCGTCAACACGATACGACTCCTGCGCGGTACTCGCGCTGCTGGGAAGCCTCGGCCGCGATGCGCGGCACGGCCGCGAAACTCCGCAGGCCCGGCGCGTATTCCGGGCTCACGCCACCGGATACCGCGCTGGTCTCAGCGCACGGGCACCCGGGCGAACCCGAGCGGCGGCGTGCGCGGGGGACGGGCACTGCACACATCCAGGACACGACACGTGCCGGACAAGACCCTCGTCACATGGCCGTGCCCGGCGCCGGTGATCTCCCGGCATGTCCGCCCGCGCTCGCGGCAACGACCGAACCGGCGCCGCCCACCGAAATCCGACGACGGTCGGTAGCACAGCCGCCGGAATGTGACGATGCTCATCGATAGTCACTGCCATGCCCGATCGCTGTGACCGTTCACAACCCCGCACCGACCGGTCCCTCCTGCTCTCACAGAACCTGTCGATCGGGTCCGCGACAACGATCGAGCGATTAGTGTGAATGCGCTGCACAGTAATCGTGGGCGGAAGGGAGTCGCCAATGTCCGTCGACAGTTCGGCCCGGCCTAGCCTGACCCTGTCGGGAAAGCCGATGTCGTCCCCGCTGAAGGATGTTCGCGGACTATCGCGTCAGATGGTCGGGCACTTCGTCGAGAACGTCATCCCGTGCGGAACCCTACCGGGTGACGCGATCGCCGGCGACGTCACCACCATCACCCGGGTATGCCTGGAGCTGGCGGTGAGCATGCTCGACGGAAAGGACCTCCCGGAGAAACTTCAGCGGCTCGGTGACGCCGCCGCGGGGTGGGCTCGGGAGGGAGTGCCGATCGACACCATCCACCACTCGATCCACGAAGGCTTCAAGATGGGCCTGGACCTGGTGGTGTCCAACGCGACGATGAAGGACTACGACGATCTCGTCGACGGCGCCAAGATGGTCGTCGAGATGCTCGACATGATCAACTCCGCGGTATCCATGGCTTACGTCCGTGAGCTGCGCGCGGTGGTCAGCGAGCACCACACCGCCGTGCACACGCTGACCTCCGCGCTGCTCGGCGGCCACAGCACCTCCACCATGGCGCGCGAGTGCGGCATCGCCATCGCGTCGTCGTATGCCGTTCTGGCCGTGGCGATCCCGCCGCACCGCGACGAACGCAACCCGATGGTGGACGGCAAGGTCGTCGCGCGCCGGAAACTGCGCCGGGTCCAGGCCGAACTCGCCACCCGCTGTGGCGAGGCCGCGCTGTCGCTGCTGAGCGTCGACGGCGGCACAGTGCTCATCCCGTCCGGCCATCTGGACAACGAGCAACTGGACACGCTGGTCACCCAGCTGTCACACGCCGCGCAGGTGGGCGTCACCGCGACCATGGTCGAGGCGACCCCCGAGAAGATTCCCACCGCCGCCGACCAAGCTCACGAACTGCTCGACATGGTGCAGCGCTTGCAGGCGATGGCCGGGCTCTACCGCTTCGACGAACTGGCGCTGGAATACCAGCTGACCAGACCGGGGCCCGGCCGCGAATATCTCGGCTCGCTGCTGGATCCGCTGGACGCCCACCCCGAGCTGCTGGAGACGCTGCAACGGCATATCGCCAACAACCTCAACCGGCAGCGCACGGCACGCGTGCTGCACGTGCACACCAACACCGTGGACTACCGGCTCAAGCGGATCGGACAACTCACCGGTTTCGACCCGTCGCAGCCGTCGGGCCTGTGGTACCTGCGCTCGGCACTGGTGGCCCGCACGTATCGCACCACGTGATCATTCGCCGAGCCGATCACGATTCGTCGCGGCCGGACCGCCTATCGGAATGCGGCTCACCGCGACGCCCGGCGGCGAGACCACGCTGCCGGGCGGTCGCTGCGCGGGCCGCGCGGATTCATCTGTGGCGACGGCACCGCTCCGCTCGGCGCCACGGCGATCCGTAGAGAGCCCCGCTACCGCGCAGCGATCAGCACCGCGGCATCGACGAAGGACCGATCGCGGAGAGCGTCCGGATGGAGGGACGGCCCGGAATCGGGGTCCAACGCCAGCCGGTAACGATCGATCCAGCCGCGTATTCCGCACCGTCGGCCACGGCACCCGCCCACGCGCGGACGTCTCCCCGTACATACGCCGTTAATGTCCTGTTTACGATGTCTCGGTGCTTGTGAACGACGTACTAGGGAGCTCGACCCCACCGAGCGAGCAAGTGGGCAACGAAGAGCTCCGGGAGCGTCGGTCGCGGCCGGTGGTCGTATGGTGCGGTATCGCGGCCATCGTGCTCGCACTGGTCGGTGGTGAGTTCGTGGCCGCGCACATCGGTGCGCTGGGACCGCTGACCAGCCTGCTGCGCGACTATGCCGGAACGCCGAAGTCGGCGACCACACCGTGGGCCGGGTTCCTGCTGGCCTTGGCCGGGATCACGGTTCGCGCCCGGGTCGGCGCCGTCGCCGCGGCGGTCGCCATCGACCTGGTGTTCGTTCTGATCAGGACGGCCGAGGGACGGCCGTTCACCGTCGGCAACGGTCCGACCCTCGTGCTGACCGCACTGGCGGTGATCGCGTTCGTGCGGTGGGACGAGCAGCGACGCCGCACGGCGTTGCGCACCATCGCCTTCGGCGCCCTGCTGATCTCGGCGACGAAGATCAGCGAGATCTGGCTGGACATCACCGCGTGGGCCTGCCCGATGGTCCTCGACCCCTACGTGCAAGTCGCCGATCGCGCCCTCGGTAACCCGTCGTGGCTGGTCGGGCACGCGCTCGACGCGGCGGGACCAGTGGCCTCGGGCGTGGTGCGCTGGGTGTACTTCGAGCTTCCGCTGGCGGCCGTGCTGGTCGCGGCCTGGCAGTTGCGCGGCGTGACGACCGGGGCTTGGCCACGGCACTACCTGGTGCGAACGTTCTTGACGCTCGGGGTCGTCGGGCCGATCTGGTATGTGGTGTTCCCGGTGGTGGGTCCGGTGCTCGCGTACGGACCGCAAGGGCTGGGCTTCCAGATCGCCGACGTCTGGCCGAATGTCGTTCCCGCGGTGCCGTCGTCGATCGAAGCGCTGCGCTTCGACGCCATCACCCCGCGCAACTGCATGCCGTCCCTGCACACCGCCTGGGCGCTGTCGCTGTTCATCCACTCCCGGCGCGGCCCACTGTGGTTGCGCTGGGGCGGCGCGTTCTGGCTGGTGTGCACACTCCTCGCGACGCTCGGCCTCGGCGCCCACTACGGTGTCGACCTGATCGTGGGCGCGGCGTTGTGCCTGACGGTCGAATCCGCGCTGCGCGATCCGGACCGAGGGTGGGATCGCCCCCGAATCCGGATCGTCGCCATGGGAGTCGCGGTCTGCACCGGTGTACTGCTGAGCATTCGATTCCTCGCCGTGCAGATGGCGTCGTACCCGATTCCGTGCGGAATCGTGCTCTTGGGTGCGTTCGGTGCGTTGGCGATCATGTTCTACACCACGTGGTTCGGCACGTCATCAGCGCAACCGGTCCGGGTGGCCGATCCGTCAGCGACGCTCTGAACGCTGCACGGCGGCGCGTCTACTCGTCGCGCCGCCGTTTCGGCGACCCAGCCGAGCCCGCATCGACCGGTATACCCGGGCCGAAGCGTCCGCCCTCAGTGATCTGCCTCGCCGGCGCGACCGCCACGGCGGTGCGCGGCCAGTCTCGAGGCCAGCGCTGCCCGATCCAGCTTGCCCCGCGGTGTGCGCGGCAGACTGTCCACGACCAGGACCTGCACCGGCATACTCGGACTGGGCAAAGTCGCGCGCAACCGCCGCCAGATCTCCTCGGCGGCGGGTGCGTCCGCACCCACCACGATCGCCGCCGCGGGCGCCTCTCCCATGCGCGCGTCGGGCACACCGATACAGGCGGCCTCGGCGACACCCGGTATCGCCGTGAGCGCCGCTTCGACAGCGGCGGGTTCCACGTTGAGACCGGCCCGGATCAGCATGTCGCTGTCCCGGCCGAACAGCCGCAGCCGGTTGCCGACAACCTCGCCCCGGTCGCCGACCGTCATCCACCCGTCGACCGGACCGCCGACCACACCGTCGGCGGTGAGGTAGCCGTCGAACAGCATGTCGCTGCGCACGTACACCAGACCGTCGCGAACGTGCGCCTCCACGCCGGGGAACAGTTCGCCCGCCGACTTCTCGTCCGTGCTCCCGAGCCCGCGATCGAACGAGACGAAGCTCGTTTCGGACGCACCGTAGAAGTGCACGAGCGAGGCGTTGGGCAGAACCTCCTGCAACGCTTGCCGCGCGGTGCGCGGCCACCGGGCCGCCGAGGACAGCACTTCCCGGACACCGCCGATCGGACCGATACCGGCGCGCACCACGTCCCACGCGATCGTCGGCACCGAATACAGATGCGTCGCAGCATCATTCAGTGCATCGGTGGCCGGTCGCAGATCGACCGTCGCGCCCCGGGTCAAGGCGTGCAACGCGCCGTAGAGGAAATGCGTGTGGTCCAGCACGCCGGGCACCGACACCCGGTCCCCGGCGCCGACGTCGAACGCGCGATCGGAGCGATCCAGCGTGGTGGCCCACGACAGGTGGTCGCGCACGAAGAGTTTCGGTTCACCGGAGGTGCCGGAGGTGATGCCGACCAGCAGTTCGGCGCCCGGCTCCACCCGGCCCACCGGACCCTCGGATTCCAGTGCGGCGGCGGTCCGCACAGTTCCGTCGAATCCCAGCCGCCGCAATCGCCGATGCTGCTGCGGCGCGGCCACGACCGCTCCCGGCTCGGTGAGCGCGAGCACCCGGCCCAGCTGGGCGGGCAGTAGATGACGATGCAGCAGGACGACGCTCACCCCGGCGTGCATCGCCGCCGTCACCGCCACCAGCGATGCGACATCGGAGGTGGGGAGGACGGCCACCCGGCGCATGTCACCGAGTCCGGCCGCGACACGGACGACCTTCGACCAGAACCGCTCGTAATCCACCTGCTCGCGTGCCGAGATCACGGCGGTCGCGGCCGGATTCGCCGCGACCTGCCGGGCGATCCGCGCGGCGAGCAGTTCAGTCATCGTCCACTCCCCGCGCCGCGAGGGCGTCGCCCATCGCGTCGGCCGTCCGCAACGCCCGCACCAGCACCGGCGTGACCAGCGCCGTCATCGACCATTGCAGGCCACGAGCGCGCCGCGCCTCCGCGACGTCGTGCACGATCCCGGCCAGCAACGGGACACACCGGATGGCCAGAGCCAGCAGCAGGCCGATCCGCTCCGGATCGACACCGACCCTGCGCAGCGGACCGAGCCACCGGGTCACGGCATCGAGCATGTCGGTCACCCGCGTGGTGAGGGTGAACAGCGCCGCCAGCGCCACCGAGACCACCAGCACCCCGCACACCACCGCTGCCCGCGCGGGCGAGCTGATCAGCATCTGGAAAGCGGCGATCAGCAACAGCATCCACACCAAGGGACGCAGTTGTGCCAGCGCGACTCGCCAAGGGATCCCGGCCACCGCGAACAGTCCCGCCACCATCCCTCCGACGGCCAGCACCTGCGGCGGAGTCCGCGCGAAGACCGTGGTGGCCACGATCGACCCGAGCAGCAGCACCAGCTTCACCCCGGCCGGTATCCGATGCAGCGGCGAATCACCCGGACGGTACAGGCCGATCATTCGACCGCTGCCCGGTATGCCGCGACGGCGTCACCGGGTGCTCCGTCGAACGCCACCGCGCCGTCGTCGATCACGATGACACGTTCGAAGCTCTCCAGCAACGAAAGCTGATGCGTCACGACGATCACCTGCTGATCGACATCGTCCAGCGCGTCGGCGACGAGCCTGGCGTTGCGCAGGTCCAGCAGCGTGGTCGGCTCGTCGGCCACGATCACCTCCGGCCGCCGGATCAGGACGGCGCCGAGGGCGAGCAGCTGTTTCTGGCCGCCGGACAACAGATGTGCGGGGTGCTCGGCGTGGCCCGTGAGCCCGAAACGTTCCAGGATCTCCCGGACGCGCGCCGCGACCTCCTGCTTGCTCAACCCCGTCCGCCGCAGGGAGAAGGCGAGGTCTTCGGCGACCGTGGGCATGACGATCTGGGTATCGGGGTCGGTGAACACGAACCCGACCTTCCGCCGCACCCGCGCGCCCTTGCGGGAGGCGTCCACGCCGTCCACCGTGACCGTGCCGGAACTCGGCGCCAACAGGCCGTTGATCATGCGCGCCAGAGTCGATTTGCCGGAACCGTTGGACCCGATGATGCCGACGCGGCGCTCGGTGATCCTCAAGTCGATGTCGCGCAGCACCTTCCGCTCACCGAAACGGTGGTGCACCGAATCGAAGACGATCTCACTCATGACACTCGCTCCACCAACACGGCGATGCCCTGCCCGCCGCCGATGGCGCAGGCCGCGAGACCGAGCGCCGGGCCGTCCGCCCGCAGCATCCGGCTCGCCAGGCGCACCAGCAGGATGGCTCCGGACGCGCCCCACGGGTGACCCATCGCGATGGCGCCGCCCTGCGGGCAGATCTTCGACTCGTCGAGGCCCAGTTCGTCCGCCACCGCCAGCACCACCGACGCGAACGCCTCGGTGATCTCGATGACGCCGAGGTCCGCCACACCGAAGCCGGTCCGGCGCAGGAGTTTGCGGATCGCCGGCACCGGCCCGAGACCGGGGAACGCGGGGTCGGATCCGGCGACCGCGCAGCCGAGGATCCGCAACGCGGGCAGCCCGGCGGCCATCGACTCGTTGGTGACCGCCATGACCGCGGCTCCGTCGGAGATGCCGCAGGAATTGCCGGCGGTGGCCGTGCCGTCGACCCCGAAACTGGGGCGCAGGCGCGCGAGCCTGGTCGTGGTCATGCCCGCCCGGATACGTTCGTCCCGGTGCACGTCACCGACCGGCACGATCTCCGCGGAGAAGTCGGTGGCCGCGGCGAGCGTGTGCGAACGGGCCGCGTAAGCGTCCTGTCGCTCCCGGCTGATGCCGCGCGCTCGCGCGAGATCGTCGGCGGCCGCGCCCATGTCCGGATCGGGAAAGCCGGGCGGCGCGAAGGGAGCTCGGGTGTAGCGCACGGGCTCGGCGTCGGCCACCGGCGGCCAGAAGCGCCACGGAGCGGTACTCGCCGATTCGACGCCTCCGGCGAGGATCAGCTCATCCGCGCCGCTGCGCACCCGCAACGCCGCCTGCATCACCGCGTCCAGCCCCGACCCGCACTGTCGATCCACGGTGACACCCGGGACGTGCACCCCGAGTCCCGCCCGCAACGCGGCGACCCGGGCGGGATCGCCGCCGGGTCCCAGGCAGTTGCCGAGCACCACGTCGTCCACTTCGGCGTCGATGCCCGCGCCGCGCAGCGAGGCCAGCACGGCGCGCAGCACGGGAGCGGCAAGGTCGGTGACGGTCAGCTCGGCCAATCCATGTCCCGCGTTGCCGATCGGCGTGCGGCGCGGCGCTACCAGAACGGGAACCGGGCTCATGTCAGCAAGTCTTTCAGCCGACCCCTGGCGACCTTTCCCGCGGCGGTCCGCGGCAGCGCGGGCAGTGGCACCCATCGCCGCGGCACGGCCTCCTTGGCCAGTACGCGGCGTGCTCGCGACCGGATCTCGTCCAGCCCGGCGCCGCCGTCCAACTGCACCGCGGCCGTGACGGTTTCACCGAAGACGGCATGCGGTGAGCCGATCACGGCCACCGCGGCGATGCCGTCGAGTGATTCGAGGACGCGCTCCACCTCCTCGGCGATGACTGTGGTGCCACCGACATTGATCGCGCACTCCCCCCTACCCAGCACGGTCAGCGCGCGATCGTCGCCCAGTTCGGCGAAGTCGCCGACCCCGAACCAATCGGGCGCGCCGAGCACGCGGTAGGGCGATCGAACGTAGAGCAATCCGCCACGCACTTCGGCATCGACTCCGTCGAGCAGCCGCATCGGCTCGGGAACGCGCCGCGCCGCTACCAGCGAGACCTCCGAGGAGCCGTAATACTCGACGATCTCGACATTGCCGGCCGCCGCCAGCGCACCGTCGTCGAGCGCGATGCCCGCGACGATCGCGGTGCGCAGGCGCGGGCAGGTGCGCAGCACCGCCCGCAGTACCGCGGGAACCGCGTGCACCACCGTGGCTCGCGCCGGGTCGTCGGTGACGCACGCGCCGCGCCACAACGCGTGCAGCGCGCCGAACAGATGCATGGTCGCGTGCAACGGCCCGGTGATCAGCACGCGGTCGGCCGGTCGCACACCGGTGATGGCCGTGAACTCCGGAAAGCTGTCGTACCAGGAGGCGGCCGTTCGCGCGAGCGGCCGGGGGCGACCGGTGGAGCCCGACGTCGCGACCAGAAGGAACGCCGCAGGCGGTATGCCAGTGCGATGTGGGCGCGCGGCGGGATTCTCCACGAAGACCGGGATACCGCGCCGTGCGGCGGCGCAGACGCAGATCAGCGCGTCCGGGACCGATAGAGCGGACGCGTCGTAGCAGGCCGCGTCCGGGTTCCGGGCGATCCATTGCTCGATGGCCCGGTCGAGTTCGCGGTAGGTGTAGGCGCGGCCGCCGAAGTCGATGGCAGGCGCGTCGCCCGCGCCGCCGAGTTCCGGGCTAGGCACGGATCAGACCGGGATACGCGCGGTGCACTCCTTTGGCCACGACACTCGCGACGACGACTTTGAGCAGGTCACCGGGAATGAACGCGAAGTTGGTGGTGACAGCGGCCCCGACCCCCAGATCCGTGCGCAGCAGCAGGCCCACCGTGCCGCACAGGTAGATGATCAACAGGCCGCCGACGGCGTTGATCAGCAGGCCGAGCGCGATCGGGTACTTGGGCAGGATGCGGGCGGTGCACACGCCGATGAACAGCGCCGCGGGAATCCAGCCGATCAGGTACCCGGCGCTGGGGCCCGCCAGCGCCGTCAGACCGGTACGGCCGCCGGACAGCAGCGGCAGGCCGATCATCGTCAGCGTCGAGAAGACGACCACCGCGGCCGTCCCCTTACGTGCCCCGAGCACCGCACCCGCCAGGATCACACCGAGGGTCTGCACCGTGATCGGCACCCCGCTGAACCCGACCGTGATCGCGCCCGGCAGGCCCAGCGCCGCGATCAGCGCCGCGAAGACGGCGATCTGCGCCATGTCCCGCGCGGACATACCAACCCTCGGCTCCCGAGAGTCCTCGACACCCTCCACGACAACCCTCCGCATAGAACTTGAACGACGTTCAAGGTAGCAGGCCGGATATGGTCTCGCGCGGGCACAGCCCGGCTCCGCCGCGCAGAAACCTTCGTTTCGATCTGTCCTCCGATCGCCGGACAGATTTTCCGGACCCGGGCGGCCAGACTCGTCCGATGACCAGCAAAGGCCGTCGATCGTGCTGACGGCAGGCGGCCGAGACGCGGACGAGCTGCGTGCGCGGGCGGCCGAGGCGGTGACCGAGGCCATCGCGGCCTATCTCCGTGCCGACGAGTCGGCCCGCGTCGCGGCGTCGCCGACTCCCACCCGCGGACAGCTCGAGCTCCTCGACATCGGGGTGCGGCGGCACATGCTGCGGCTCGAGGCGAACGCGGCGGTAGCGCCGCCGACTTCACCGCCCGCGTCCAGCACGCATTACCGCACGGTCCGCGCACAGCTCGACATTCTGTCGGCGCGCCACGCCTTCGCCGGTATCGTGACCGCTCGCGTGCTGATCGAACACTGCCAGCTCGCCGCTGTCGATGCAAAGCACGGCCGTCTCGCGGCGGCCACGGCCATCGTGGACGAGGTGGGCGCGCGGCTGCGGCAGCCGGAACCGGAACTGACCGCGGTGGTCCGCGCCGAGGCATTGCCCGTGCTCGCCCTGCTGCGGTTCCACAACGGCGACCACGCCACCGCCGAGCGACGATTACGCGAGGCCCTGGATGTCTGTCACACCCTGAGCCTGGAATACGGCCACGACTATCTCACCGGCAAACAGCTGCACTTCGCGGTGAATATCGCGCGGTGCCGAACCGCGCGCGGTGACATCGACGGCGCTGCCACGCTACTGGCACACGTGGAAGCTGTGACGAACGGAAACCGCGCACCGTGGCCCTTCTCCGGGGGGAGCGCCCTCGCCGTGCCGCTCCCCGGTCGTGCCGGTGCGGTGATGGCCGACCTGATCCGTCGCGAATACGCGCGGCTGCCCGCCCGCGCGCTCGAATCCCACCGACCAGGAGTAGAGCATGATCCCGATGGCACCGGCCCTTCCCGTTTTCGATCCGATCGGCGTGGTGCGCTGCGCCGCAGGGACGATCGATGACGTTCCCGCCGAGGGGCTGCCGTCACGGGTGCTCCTGGACGAGCGGTATCTGGAAGCACTCGACGGCATCGAGCCGGGTGATCACCTGTACGTGATCGCGGTTTTCCACCTGGCCGATCCAAAGGTGCTGACGGGCAGCCCGGGCACGCGACATGCGCAGGGCGCGTTTTCGATCCGGTCGTCGTGCCGGCCCAATCTGCTCGGCATGACACTGAGCCGGGTCCTCGACATCCGCGGTACCGAGATCTCGTTCGAATGGCTGGATTTCGTGGACAACTCGCCGGTGCTCGACATCAAGAGGTACAACTGGCGCTGGGAATGCGTACCGTCGACGCGGCGGCTGGACCGCCGGTTCATCGAACGGCAACTCGACCATCGGACACTGGCCACCGTGCTCGCCCGTCCGGCCTACAACTTCCACGGCGAGCGTTGTGCTCGGGTCGGCCAAGCGGGTGCTCTGGCGGCCACCCTGGTGCAGGACTACGACCTGTGGCTGGGCAATCCCGCACTCCGGGTGCACGTCCGGGCCGACGGCCATCTCGTGGACTGCGTACAGGGCCTCACCGGCGCGACTTTCGGCAACGACCGGCTGGAGGTGACGCTGTCGGACACCGACGAGCCGGTCGTCGTATTCACCGAATCCGAACGCAGGATCCTCGCGCGCGGGACAGGAACGGACTGGATCATCACGCAATCGGCCGAATAACATATCCGGCACCGAACAGCAGTCGTGCGAACGAATGACATCCGACCGAATGAATTCTGCGGACACGCGGACGACACGCCATTTTCCGAGACGAACCATCCCGACAACCGACAGCACTGCCGCACCACACTCGGTACTGTCTTCTCGTATTCCAGAAATCCAATCGGGAGCCGAACTCATGTCCGAAACTCTGCTCAGCGACATCAAATCCGACCGGGTCACGCTGAATCTTCTGTTCGACTCGGCAGACTTCTCTTGCGAATCCCGCCACGAGCCCGATCACACGGTGCGGATCGGCGCGCCCACGGTTCAGGACAATCGCATGTGCGCGCAATGCGTCGGGGAATGCAAGGTGTTCTGATGTCCGACGCTCGGTTCAAGATCGCCGAGGAGGTGTTCGTCGTCGATGTCGACGACGGCCACCTGCTCTACGCACCGTTCGAGGGCATCATCAGCCGCCTGACACCGCAGACGGCCGCCGAGCTGCGCTCGCAGGGAGGTTCGGCGAGCCACGAAACCTTGCGTCATCTGCACGGACTCGGGCTCATCGTGCCTGCCGACACCCCGAATCCCGCCCCCGTGGGCACCTGGGACGAATCGTTCGCGCCGACCGGGGTGGTCTACATGGTCACCGCCGCCTGCAATCTCCGCTGCACGTACTGCTACGCCGACGCCGGTGACTATCCGGTCAACCTGTACAACCGGCAGATGGCGTTGGACGCCGCGAAGTTCGTGATCGACAACGCGGCGGCGAGCGGCGCCGACACCGCCCACCTCAACTTTCACGGCGGCGGCGAACCGACACTCGATTTCGATCTGATCCGCACGGTGGTCGACTGGGGCCGGGAGTACGCACGCAAGGAAGCGGGCGACCTGCACGTCGACGCCAGTATGGTCACCAACGGGTTGATCAGCGACAGCAAGGCGCAGTGGATCGCCGACAACATGGACAGTGTGCAGGTGTCGCACGACGGTCCCGCGCAGATCCACGATCTGCAGCGGCCGACCGTCCGCGGCGGTGCGTCCTATTCCCGGGTGCGCGAGGTCATCGAACTGTTCACCGGACGGGTTCCGGACCTGATGATCAAGTCGACCATCAGCCGGGCTGCCGTCGGCAAGATGCCCGAGATCGCCCGATACCTCTGTTCGACGTTCGACCTGCCGCGTTTCCATCTGGGGCCGGTGCTCGGTACCGGCCGTGGCCGATCGGTATTCTTCGGCGAACCCGAGGCGCAGGAATTCGTGCGCGGCTATTACGCCGCCCAGGAGATCGCCGACGAATACGGCAGGACAATTGTGGTGTCGGGAGCGCTCACCACCTTCCCCCATGTCCGGCGGACTTTCTGCGGAGTCACCGATCCGAACTTCTCGTTGACCTCGGACGGCCATATCTCGAGTTGCTACGAGATAATGTACGACGACGACAAACGCGCGGCGCACGCCTACTACGGCCGATACAACCGGGAGACCCGGGAATTCGAGGTGGACGGCAACCGCATCGCCCGGCTGCGCTTGCACGATGTCAACAAGATCGCGAAATGCAAGAATTGCTTCGCGAAATGGCAGTGCGCGGGTGACTGTCAAGCACGCTGGTACAACTCGCAGACCGGCGATCTCGAACACGGAACCGATGTCCGCTGCGAGATCAATCGCACACTCATCCGCGATCGCCTGCTCTCGATCGTCAGTGTCACCTGAACGTGCCGTCACGGCGGTGGCGCAGCCGGTCGAGGCACTGCTGGTCAATATCCAGGACGGCTCGTCCCTCGCCTACCACCTCCCCTACGAGAACCTCCGGCTCGGCACCATCGGCGCCGCACTCGACCGCGCCGGGATCGGCTGCGCCTATCACGATTCCGCCGCCGATCCGGAGGGACTCGCCGCGGCGCTGGGCTCGCTGGCGCCACGACCGGTCATCGTGTTCGACACGCTCTACCGCATCTCGGACGGCGTCATCGCGGCCATCCTGACCGCCCGCGCCGTTCACCCCGAGGCTTGCGTGCTGGTGGTGGGCCGCGCTGCGGCCGCGGTGTCGATGCAGCCCGCGGTGGCCGATCAGGTGAACGCGGTGGCGGATTCCGGTGACGTCGACCGCGTGGTCGCGACCTGCCTGTCCCACTTCGGGCGGACGCAGGCCGCGACACCCGTCGGCTGGCAGACGATCACGCCGCAGCGCCGATTCCCCCACTTCGCCCGCGCACGGGGCGTCCTCGACGTCGAAGCGACTCGCGGTTGTATGCACGGGTGCAGTTTCTGTGCCGTCGACGGTGTGCCCGATGCGCCCCGCATCCGCCGGTGGCAGGCGCGCGACCCCGCCGACGTGGTCGCCGAGATCGCCGAACACGCTGTCGGCCGGAATATTCGGCGCGTGCAGTTCGTCGACGACAATTTCCTGGGCTCTCCCGGCGCGGTCGACTGGGCACGCCGGTTCGCCGGCGAACTACGCGGCGGGAACGTCGAGGTGTCCTTCTCCATCTACGCCCGGCTGGACCGCACACTCGATCGGGTACTAGACACACTGCGCTCGGTGGGGCTGGTTCAGGTGCACGCTGGTGTCGAATCCGGCTCCTCCTCGGTGCTGCGCCGCTTGCGAAAGGGCACGGCACCGGCGGAGTTGTCCAGGATGGTGCACCGTCTGCGGCAGCGGAACGTGGGGCTGGTCGCTTCGCTGATCGTCTTCGAGCCGCGCAGCACGCTCGACGAGTTGGCCGAGAGTCTGTGCTGGGTCGATGAACACCAGCTGCATCGGTCCTTCAGCCTCACCACGCTGATACCCTTCCGCAACACGCTCGCCCACCGAGAACTTCGTGCCCAGGTGATCGCCGAGCCGTCGACGTCGTTCGCACCACTGGGTTACCGGTTCACCGAACCGGACGTCGAGCTGGTCTACCGAGCGGCCGTCGCCCGCGAAGCGCGTCACGAGCGACTGAGCGACGGCGCTCTGGAGCGCTGGATGCGCAAACGTTTCGAATTCGAGGAACTTCTCGGACTGGGTCCGGAGCCCACCGAACTTCGCGACCTGGACCGATATCGGGCCGGTCAGATCGCGGCAATCCTCGACGACATCCGCCGGCTGCGCCCATGACCGGTCCGGGCGATCCGTTCGATGTCATCGCGGATGCGCACGACCACGCACGCTGGGATCGGCCACCCGCCCCATTCGACGCAGCGATTCTCGCGACGGTGTCCCGCTTCGCGGCCGATGCCGGTGACACCCCCGCGCTATTTCTGGGGTCCGGTTCCGGGCGCGAGGCTCTGGCGTTCGTCCGGGCGGGCCGACGGGTGATCCTCATCGACGTGTCCGCGCGCATGCTGTCACTGGCCAGGGCCAGGTACGGCGACTGTCCCGGGATCGACTATCGACGGCAGTCCGCGACGGAGTTCCTCGACGGCGACGACGGCCAGTACCCCTTCGTCTCCGCCATCGGTGAACTCCTCGGCTATGTTCGCGACCGGGCGGACCTGCTGAGCGGCATCCGCGCCCGGCTGAGCGACACGGGCGTCTGTGTGTTCACCTGGGTGGACGCGCGTCGACTGGCGCGCCGCGGCCTTCCCACCGAGGTCCGAACCGATGGGACGGTGATTTTCACCGAACGCGACGAACCACCGCTGCGGATCTCCGGATGGTCGCAGGCGCACATGCGCGCACTGATCGAGGTCGCAGGCCTGGACCTGGTCGAGGAGGTAGCCCCGGAGTCAGCGAGTCCTCGGCGCGGCTGGGTGGTGACGCCGTCGAAGCGGCGGCGCCCGCGGTCCGGGTGAGCTACCGATGGGTCCAGTCGGGTTGGGTGAAGTGAGCGACCCGGGCCGCAGACGGGGCCGTGCCGAGGAGGACGACTTCGCGGAACTGCCACAGCAGCGCGCCGGTCGGTGCGTGAATGGTCATCTTCGGGCCGAGCCGCATCTGCAACAGGCCGGCTTCGCCGGCCGCAGCGGCATCATCGCGCAGTTCCGCTTGCCGTACCGCGTCCTCGGCCCGGACCCAGCGTGGGGTGTCCTCGGCGGCGAGCCGGGCGAGGTCGACCAAGTGGACCGAGTGGACTTCGCCGGGGTTCGGCCGTAGTCGTGTGGCGTCGGTCAGCGCCAGAACGAGAGGCGTGATCGTGAAACCGGACGCGGCGGGGAAGTCGTCGAGCGCGCCGAGCAGATCACCGGGACGCGCGCGCAGACCCAGTTCTTCGTGCAGTTCACGCAGGGCGGCTTGTTCCGCGGTCTCGCCTTCGTCCAAGCGGCCACCGGGCAATCCCCACTGTCCGGCGTTGCGGCCACGGTAAGCCCGTTTGATGACGATCACCGCCGGCGGTCCACCGGGCTCTTCGACCACGCACAACACCACCGCCGCACGGCGTACACCGGGCGCGTCGGCGACCTCGATGCGCGGGAATCCCGCCAGCCGGGAGTGCGCGAGCACGCGGAATTCGTCGATGCTCCTTGGCAGCGGCACTCTCGGGGTCTGGTCCATGCCTCGATCTTGCCCCAGCCGGACAAGAGCTGCGCCGCGGGAGTCGTTGACAGCTAATGCCTCACCTGTCACCGTATCGGGAACCTCGGGGTCGCGGGCGTACCTCGGGCGTTCGCGATCGGAGCGTGCTTGATGGGGTTTCTCGAGCCCGACCTGCCCGTGGTCGACATGGCGGAATGGAGCAAGGGCACGCGCGGCGAGCGCATCCGTCCCATGGCCCGGCACTGGGCCGAAGTGGGCTTCGGGACACCCGTGGTGCTGCACCTGTTCTACGTCGGAAAGATCTGCCTCTATGTGCTCGGTGGCTGGCTGGTCGCGCTGGCCACCGCGGGCATCGACGGATTCACGAACGTCGGCGCCTGGTGGGCGGAACCGATCGTCTTCCAGAAGATCGTGCTGTACACGCTGCTGTTCGAGGTGGTGGGGCTGGGCTGCGGATTCGGCCCGCTGAACAACCGATACTTCCCACCGCTCGGATCGATCCTGTATTGGTTGCGCCCCAATACTATTCGGCTGCCACCCTGGCCGGACCGGGTGCCGCTCACCAAGGGCGACAACCGCACCCCGGTGGACATCGCCCTGTACGCGGCGCTACTGACGATGACGGCGGTCGCCCTGCTGTCCGACGGCACCGGCCCGATCCCGGAACTGGATACCACCGTGGGATTGTTGCCGCACTGGCAGGTCGCGGCCATACTCGGCCTGCTGGCGGTCATCGGCCTACGCGACAAGGTGATCTTCCTGGCCGCCAGGGGCGAGGTCTATGCCACGCTCACCGTCGCCTTCCTCTTCCCTGGAGCCGATTCGATCGTGGCGGCGAAGGCGGTTTTCGTCGTGATCTGGATGGGCGCGGCCACGTCGAAACTGAACAAGCACTTTCCTTTCGTGGTCTCCACGATGATGTCCAACAGTCCGGTGTTCCGGCCGAGACCGCTCAAACGCGCGTTTTTCGAACGCTTCCCCGACGATCTGCGGCCAGGACGGTTGTCCCGCGTCTTCGCCCACGGCGGCACCGTCGTGGAGATGTGCGTTCCGCTGGTGTTGTTCTTCTCCCCCGGCGGGTGGCCGACGGCCGTCGCGGCGTTCGTCATGGTGTGCTTCCACCTGGCGATCCTGACCGCCATTCCGATGGGCGTGCCGTTGGAGTGGAACGTCTTCATGATCTTCGGCATCGCCGCGTTGTTCGTCGCGCACGCCGACCTCGGCCTGGGCAGCCTGCGGAACCCGGTACCGGTGGCAGCGCTGTTCGTCGTGACCGCGAGCATCGTGATCGCCGGGAATCTCTTCCCGCGCAAGATTTCCTTCCTGCCGGGCATGCGCTACTACGCCGGGAACTGGGACACCACGATGTGGTGCATCAAACCTTCCGCCGCGGAGAAGATCGGCAGGAGCATCGTCGCGATTGCGAGCATGCCGCAGGCTCAGCTGGAGCGGTTCTACGGCAAAGACCGCGCGCAGATTCCGATGTACCTGGGATACGCCTTCCGGGCCATGAACACGCACGGCCGCGCACTGTTCACCCTCGTCCATCGCGCCATGCCGCCAGACCGCGAAGACGAGTACACCATCACCGACGGCGAACGCATCTGCAGCACCGCCGTCGGCTGGAATTTCGGCGACGGCCACATGCACAACGAACAACTCATCGCCGCCATGCACCGGCGCTGCCATTTCGAACCCGGCGAAGTACGCGTGGTACTCCTGGACGCCCAGCCGCTCCACAAGCAGACCCAGCAATACCGCCTCGTCGACGCGGCCACCGGCGAATTCGAACGCGGGGAAGTGAAAGTCGCCGACATGGTCACCCGCCAGCCCTGGGCCGACGATGTACCGGTCCGGGTGCACTACAGCGAACAGGGCTGATAACGCACCCGGGTGCAGAGAGTTCAAGCGTCGACCGGCACCACATCATCGGCGTTGGACGACTCCGGTTGCTTCGGAGCAGGCGGCACCCACCCGCGCAGCGGCTGCACAACCGATCCGTAGAAGGCGTCGGTCGCCGCTGTCACGCTGGCGATGAACGTCGCGGCGGTCCCCGAACCAGATCGCCGGTTGCCCATGGGGAAAGCCCGCTCCAGCGAGAATGACACGATCTCTCCTGCGCGGCCGTCGGTGAGCACCTTCGGATTCCCACGCACTGTGTCGAGATGCTCACATGCCTCATTGCCACGCACCGAGAACACCGCTTCGACCTGCACGTCGCCCGGAGCATCCTGGAGTTGCCTGAGCAACCACGACAGCCGACGACCGGCGGTACCCTCGTTCGGCGCGTCGAAGCTGGTACGGCAGCGAATCCTATTGGTTCGCACGTCTGCGATCACCATCAGATCGCCGGCGGTGTCCGGAATGCGCAACACAGCCTCGAAGGTACCCTCGCCTGCCAGTCTCTCCGCGACGGCAGCACTGCGTGCCGCCGGATCGGTGCGGTGCCGACGAGACAGGACGTGTTTGACGCCGACTCCGAGTTCAGCGGTCAGCCGCAGTGCGAGGTGCCGCGACAGCGACATCCAGGCATCAGCTACAGCGAGAACCTTTTGGTCGCCGGCGCGAAGGGTACCTGCCATCACCGCGTCACGAACGGCAACCCAGTGTCGGCCCATGTCGACGAATTCGCTGGCCCCGGAGCGGGGATGGCAGAGATAACGCAAGAATTCGCTCAAGATCCAGGCCTGCAAATCATCGTCGATACTGCCGTGCGACAGAAGCATTCGCGCTTCATGCATCACCTCCGCCCAAGACAGGTGCCGCAGGGCGATCTTCGCGAGCTTGCGGCGATCCACTTGGACGGGGAGCTCACCCGGACCGGCAGGCACATCATTCGACAAGCTGACCACCACGTCGTACTTGTTCTTGCGCGCTACTTCGAGGTAGCTCTCGAGCTGCTCCCGCCGCAGCTTGCCGTTGCCCGTTTTCACCTCGAGCAGGCCGGTCCAAACACGGCCGCCACGAATTACTTTGAGCACAGCATCCGGGATGACAGTCGAGTCTCCCCGCTGATACTGCACCTCGACGTACCCCTCGAACGAACCCGCCGGGGCTCCCATCCGGGCACACAGCGCTCGCGCGAACGGACGCACGGCCTGCATCGTGGCGATCAGCGCGGAGGTGGCACGCCGTTCCTGCTCCTCGCCGGCGCCGACACCGAACACCGAGAACAACCGAGCCGGCTGCCATGCCTCGTGTTCGGCGAGTTTGAACTCCATCGGCTTTGTTTTCTTGGCGACCCGCTTCGCAGTGCGCACCCCTTTGCTCCGCGGCGCCGGGGTATCCGCTCGGGAGGAACGACCGCCGACGACCTCCGGCGCGGAGGTATCGCTGGGACCCATGGGCGCCGGAACAACGGACTCCTGTCCCGCCACGGCCGCGCCGCCGAGTGACGGCTCGGTCGCATCCTGCCCGGAATCGTCGTCCACATCGACACCGAAATCCGCCGCCAATCCGGCCAAACCGGAATCCCAGCCTTGCCCCACCGCCCGGATCTTCCATTGAGCACCCCGGCGGTACACCTCACCGAACACGAACGCAGACTCACTGGTGGCGTCGGCGGTGACGTACTCGGCGAGCGAATGTCCCGCGCCATCCACCACCCGGAACGCGAGTTTGCCGAGCTGCCCGAAGGTGCCGGCGCCGACACTCCCGGCGAGCGCCACGGTGCGAACGGTGTCCGGAACCGTCGACAGGTCGATCGCGATTCGGGCCTGCGCACCCTCCTCGGTTGCACTCGTACCCAAGAAGCGCACCGAACCGTCCGGCGATTCGGGCTGGTTGTAGAAGATGAAATCGCCATCGCAGCCGACTTTTCCGTCCGCCCGAAGCAATAATGCGGACGCATCGATCTCGATCTCCGCCTCGGTCCAACCGAGAACGACGTCGATGCGGACCGCATCGTCCGGCAGCGACACATTCTGCCCTTTGGCCAGAATCGACGACATCAAGGATCCACCCTTCTACAATCCGAAAACGCGCAGTCACAGATAAATTCGCGATCAGCCGGTCCAAACCCGGCCCCACTGCATCGCAGGCAAAGAAGTGCGACGCACTGCTATTCGGGTGCGACTATCTGGCTGTTACACGGACACTTATAGTTTAATGCGCATATCCACATTTCGCCATGTTATGTGGGCGCATCCCGGTGACGGCGCGATCAGGGTGAACCCGGAACTTCGGATTGCGGCCTACTCGCCCGCGGCTCGATGCCCTGACGAAACGCAGCTGTTATCCGTCGGGGTATGTACCACTCCCCGGATCGCCGATTCCTGCGTGGGTTGCGGCTTCATCGACGCGCTCCCCCACCCAGGCCAGGAAGGTTCGAACGTCGTTGCTGGGCAGTGGAAGTGCTTCCGAGCGTGGGTGCTGGAAGCTGTGCAACGCGGTTTCGATGAGTGGGCGGAACTCTTGTTCGGACGTGGCGATCATTTGTGCGGCTTCGCGTTTGGCCAGCCAGCGACCCGTGCGGCAGAACGCTACCGTCCGGCAGCCGTTCAGCACCCGGTTGTCGCCCAGATGCCCCTCTCCCCCTGCGTGTTCCCGGACCGAAGCCTGCATCGCCGCATACAGGTCGCGCTCCGATGAGGCAGCGAGGACCTGCCGTACGGCCGTTCCATAAAGGAGACGCCCGGCCTGGTGAGCGATGGAACGGTCGATGACGTACCAGAAGTCCGCCGAATCCGCCGGATCGAAACTGACGCGGTTCGGCAACATCGGGCCGGTGTTGAGGTCCATCAGGTAACCAGCCGCGCCGCACGGTCTGCCTACGAAATCCGCGCCGTAGACCACCAGTTCCAGCCCGGCCGCAGGGCAGGGCAGGGCGGGATGGGCGAGAGATTCAGCCAGTTCCCGCAGTGCCCGTGCGGGGATCAGCGGGTCGGCGACGACTGTCACATCGACGTCGCTGCGTCCGTGTCGGTAGTCCTGCAGCGCGATCGACCCCACCGCGAAAACGCTGACCAGATGACGTCCACAAACGGCCAGGGTGCGACGCACGAGGCCGTCCAGGTAGGGACGCAACTCGGCCGGAAGAGACTGGGAGTCCACCAGGGCGTGAGTCATGCGGGCCAGTATCCGCCACGGCCGCGTTCGGGCCTACCGCCTGCCGCTGATCGGACCGGTCATCGCCAACAGCGGAATCCGGACCTTCCAGCGCTGGAGGATTGCCCGCTCATGCGCGGATCGCCGAGACTCACGGAAAGCGAGCCGTGGAATCGAGCCGGCCGGCTGCCCGCCCTCCCTCGCCGGGCCGTCAGTGCGGCAGGCCAACCCGTCAGCCAATACCGGCCACGAATTCTTCAGCGCCTCCTGCCGATAACCCCACGAATGGGTGCCGGTGGGCTGGAAATCGTAGGCGGCGGGGATGCCGAGGGCGTTGAGACGGTGGCGCATGTTGTGGGTGCACCAGTTCACCGCGGCCTCGATCACGCCGCCCAGCACCAGTTGGTTGAGGTAGCCGCGCGGTCCCGGCTGCGCGTAAGCGTCGTTGTAGACGTCGGACAACTCCGGAAAGACTCACCAGTGCTCGGCAGAACCGTAGAAGATGGAGCCGTCCTGTGATCGAGCGGGAAAATCACCATGATCGCCTGTCACAACTACTGGTGCGAGCAGGTCACTTCCAGCCGACCTTGCCCCACAGGCCGGTCGGCACAGCCCGCACTCACGTCATCTACCCAACGGCGTCCCAGGGAACCATCAGCATGGTTGCTCAATGCGGTAACCCCAGGCCATCGGCCAAGACTGGCCATGAAACCTTCAAAGCCTCTTGCCAATACCCCCATGAGTGGGTGCCAGTAGGCTGGAAATCGTAGGTCGCAGGGATGTCGAGAGAGTTCAAGCGGTCGCGCATGTTGTGCGTACACCAGTTCACCGCAGCCTCGATCAACCCGCCCAACACCAGCTGGTTCAGATAGCCACGCGGCCCTGGCTGGGCATATTCGCCGTTATAAGTGTCGTACATTCCGGGAACTCCGGTTCCGGTGGAGAGGAACAGGCGTATGCCGCGCAGCTGGTCGGCGTGCAGGTACGGATCATTGGCGGCCCACATCGGGTCCTCGGGCGGGCCGTACATGTTCTCGGTGTCGCCGCCGCCCCAGCTCTCCACCGCGAGTTTCACGAACTCGCGGCCGATCGGGTCACTGACCTGCGCGCAACCGCTGTAGGCCGCGACCGCCTTATACAGGCCGGGTTTGGCGATCGGCAACTGGAGTACGGAGGTACCGGAGGTCGACAGCCCCGCGATGGCGTTCACCCCGGTCGTGCCGAACTCGGCGTCGATCAGCGGCGGCAGCTCCTCGGTGAGAAACGTCTTCCATTTGTACACACCGAGTTTCGGATCAGGCGCCCGCCAGTCGGTGTAGTAGCTCCAGCGCCCACCCACCGGCTGTACGACGTTGACGTCCTTGTCGGCGAGGAAGCGCAGCACGTCGGTGTTCTTCTGCCAGGTCGCGCTGTCCTGCCCGCCGCCGCCACCGTTCAGCAGATACAACGTCGGCCGCGGCACCGAATGGTTTGCCGGGCGCAGCACCTTCACCATGATGTCCTGCCCCATCGCTGCGGAATGCACGCGAAACTGCACGGTGCGGTCGTCCTCCGCCCACGAACCGGTGATCGACGGCGCATCAGCACTCGCGGGAGCTGACGCCGTGACCGCGCCTGCGGTCACCGCGAGCACCGCCGCCAAGACGACGAGCGCGTGCCCCATCGACCGGCTGACCACTTCCATTCCCGCGCGTACTCTCACCGAATCGACAACAGGCGCAGCCACACGTCCGGCGTCGACATCGGAACTTCGTTTCATCGCTTGCCTTTCCTCCAGCCGATGCGTTCGTCTACCCGGCACCGATTCGGCTGCTCGGCGACCTACAAGCGCGGCCAACGCTAAAGCAGAAGAAGGTGGCGCACTTCCCCACTACGATGGGTCTGGACACCTCACGAATCGGCACGGATGCCCATGAGAGCGCGGCACAAGCACAGGTAAGACCTGGCGCGCGATTGCTCTGCCACCCATCCCGCACCGCCGCGAGCCAGAACGCGCCCTGACCGTGTCGCCCTACGATGACGCATCGTTCGCGGGACCATCCCATCTGCGTGGCCCGTTCTTCCTGGCTCATTGTGCGGGTAGGAGAAGGGGGCCGCTGCTGCTCGGCTTGCACGCCATGGCGGCGCAAGACGCAGCATCAGCGGGCTTCACCGCTCCTGGCAGTCGCCCGGTTTCGAGTACCGCACCGACCGCATGACCCGGCATGCTCGGTGCCGATCCGTAGCGGATAAGTTCGAATTGTGAATGAAATCGTCTACCCTGTTGCGGTTTCCATGGTGAAGGCCGTTCAGCGTGTATGGCGCCTGCGGACTCGGATAGTCGATGAATCACACCTACCCTGTGTCGGAGGTGCGGTGGTGGCCAGCAATCACGTGTCGTATCTGGACCCTTTCGCGATCGCCCTCGCCGCGGACAAGGTGGGCCGGACGGCAAGGTTCCTCTCGACGCAGGAGCATTTCGACCATCGGGTATACGGCGCTGCGATGCGCAGTATGCGGCACATCGCAGTGGGTTCCGGCGGGGATGGCGAAGCCTACCGCGCCGCGACCGCCGCGCTCGCCGCAGAGGAGTTCCTCGTGGTGTTTCCGGAAGCGACGATCGCACGATCGTTCACCGTCCAGCGGTTACGGACCGGAGCAGCACGGTTGGCGGCAGGGTCAGGGGTGCCACTGGTGCCGGTGGCAGTATGGGGCACACAGCGGCTATGGACCACGAACCATCGTGAGCTGAATCAGCGGGGTCTACCACTCACGGTGATCGTGGGTGAGCCGATGTTCCCCGCGGCCGACGACGACCCGGACGACGTCACCGTCCAGCTGCGTGAGCGTATGAAGCAACTGCTGGACCGGGCACAACGGGAGTACCCCGACTCCGGAAAGGGACAGTGGTGGCAACCCCGTCATCTCGGCGGGTCCGCACTCACCCCTGCCGAGGCTGTGGCCCTGGACGCCGCGGAGAATGCCGCACGGGATCGGCGCGAACCGTGACATCCCGAACCCCCGTCGAGTGGCTCGGCGCGCCGGACACGCCGTGGGTCTTCGTGCACGCGCACCCCGACGACGAATCACTGTTGACGGCGGGAACAATGCGCAGGGTCAGCGAAGCCGGCCGGCGCACGGTCGTCGTGTTCGCGACCGATGGCGCCGCGGGCCTCGCGGATTCGCCACCAGGTCCGCGGCTCGCAGCGCGTCGGGAGGGGGAGGCATTGGCATCAGCCGCAGTCCTGGGATGTGACCGGGTGGAATTCCTGCGGTACGCGGATTCCGGACTCGACGGTCGCGTGCCGGGCGGCTTCTGCGGCGTACCTGTCGCCCAGGCGGCCGAGCGGCTTGCCACACTCTTGATCGAGGAGCGAGCCGGCGTGGTCACCTCTTATGACGCATCCGGAGGTTACGGACATCCCGATCACGTCCAGGTTCATCAGGTGGTCGCGGCGGCGGCGCGGCAGGCCGCCACACCGTTGTTGCTGGAAGCGACAGTCGATCGCGATCAGCTACTGAGGGTATTGCGCTTGGTGAATGCTGTCGGATTGTTGCCCTCGGGGGTGGCGATGGATCGGTTCAGCACGAGTTTTGTCCCCGGCGCGGACATCACCCACCGGGTCGACGTGCGACGCTTCGCGAGCGTCAAACGCGCCAGCATGATGGCCCATGCCAGCCAGGCGGGTGGCGGTGACGGCTTGCGCACCCTGCGCTTGTTGCAGCGGCTACCGATGCCGCTGTTTCGACGGATCTGCGGCACGGAATGGTTTGTCCAGCGCGATGTTTGATCTCCGCGTAGAGAGAGACCTCTCCGTTCCGATGCTGGATGGTGAACGCCTGCTCGCCGACCGGTACCACCGTGCGTCGGGTGCACCCGGACCGACCATCCTGGTGCGATCCCCCATGGGACGCCGACCGCTTGGCGTCATCTATGGACTGTATTTCGCGCGCGCGGGATTTCAGGTGGTGGTGCAGGACGGCCGCTCGGCCGAGGATGTGTTACCGCTGAGCACCGAGCGTGCCGATGGGTTGGCGACGATCGAGTGGCTTCGCGGTCAGGTGTGGTTCGACGGACGGTTGGCGTTGCATGGAATGAGCGCGATGGGGTTCGCGCACTGGGCGATTGCGGACGACATCCCCGAATTGCGTGCTATTTCGGTTCATGTCGCGGCCTCATCGGTTGCGGACACGATTTTCACCGGCGGCTCGACTGCGCTGGAGTCCGTGCTGATCTGGTGTTCGAATCACAGCTTCATCACCGCGCTGCGCGCGCCCCGTCGGGCGCGTCGGGCAATCGCGTCGGGGCGCCCGGCTGCGGAGTTGGACGTGCTGACCAGTGGTCGAACAGTCTCTTTCTATCAAGCCGTGATCGCCGACAGTGGCGCGGGCAGCCCGTTGCGGGAACTTCTCGACCATGCTCGTGCGCCCGCCGAATGCGCCGGGACTCCGGTACATCTGGTCGGCGGCTGGTACGACGTCTTCCTGCCGGGCCTCGTCCGCGACTATGCCGCATTGCGTGCGGCTGGTGGTGCGCCGCGACTCACCATCGGACCATGGGGGCATTACAACCTCCGGCAGTTCGTCGTCGCGAATCGTGAGGCCCGGCAGTGGTTTGACACCCACCTGCGTGGAGGTGAGGATCGCCCCTCCCGCAAGCCCGTTCGGCTGTTCGTCACCGGGGTCCGGCGCTGGCGCGAATACGCTTCCTGGCCTCCGCCCGGGACCAGTCCCGTACGGTGGCACCTGCGTGAGTTCGGGCGGCTGTCGCGTGTGTCTGCTGAGCAGGCGGGAAGCGATCATTTTCGATACGACCCCGCGGACCCCACGCCCGCTCCCCGTGGTCCCGTGATCGTCGGAGTCTCGCGGCCACAGGACTGTCGACAGATCGAAAGTCGACCCGACCTGCTGACCTACACCAGCGACCCGCTCGGCGCACCACTCGAGGTCATCGGGACAGTGGTCGCCGAGCTTCGGTTGCGCATAGCCACCGCACACCCGCAGCGCGGGCGTGGCGTCTGCGATGTCGTCGTGCGCGTGTGCGACGTGCATCCCGGTGGGCGATCTTTCAACATCTGCGAAGGTATACGGCGGGTCGAGCCACCAACCGATGCGGACGACATCCGGGTCGAGTTGTGGCCGATCGCGCACCGGTTCGCCACCGGGCATCAGCTGCGCGTGCAGGTGTGCGGGGCAGCGGTTCCGCGCTACATGCGGCAGCCGGACCCAGCCGTCTACGAGCTCATTCGGGATCCGAGCAGTCCTTCGTCGGTGATTCTGCCGACGGCCCCCACCGGTCTCGGAACGTGCTGAGGGCGACGGCCTCGTTACGGCCGGATCTGTTCACCGTGTGGTGCAGCGCGCCTACGAACGCACCCACCGCCTCGATCGGCACCCCGCGCACTGGGATCACCAACCGCGGCACATCCCGGCGCGCCAGGTGCGCGGAGATCCACACATCGTCCTGCCATCGCATTTCCGGCGGCCAGCCGTCGAAATCGTGGACATCGTCGTCCAGCGCTCCGGGCGGGATCAGATATCCCCACATACCCATCAGCACATCGACTGTGGTGGCCTCGGACACCGCGGTTCCGTATACGTGTCCGAAGTAGCGGGGGTCGCGGTCGAACCGCACGCTCGATCCCCGCACTCCCACAGCGGCTTTCGGCTCCAGGCGATGCGCCGCGAGCAGGTCCGCGACAAGCGTATCCGGATAGATCGCGTCATCGTCGACCACCACGATGACGGCGTCCGGCTCGGCCAGCAGCGTGGGCAGCAGCTTTGTCGCTGGGCCCAGATCCGTACACCGCAGCACCTGCGCGCCCGACGGCAGTGCCGGCGGGTGCGGGTAGGGGTCGCCCGTGCGTAGCGAGTGCCGCGGCCAGGCGAGTACCACTCGATCGGCGGGTTCGGTCTGGTCGAGCAGGCTGCGCAGCACCGGACCCAGGTACCGCACACGGTGCGGCACAGTCGACAACGTGATGATCACGCGCTCGGCGCGGGCAGGCACCGTGCGCGCAGGCGGATCGCGGTGCAACAGCCGTACGGCCCGCGCGAGGTCATGCGCGAAACCGCTGATCGTGGTGTTGACGAACCGTTTTCGGAAGTGCTCGGCGTTGCTCCACCCGATGCGGGCGGCATGTGTTGGCGAGATCATCCGAGTGCGTCCTCCCTGCGGGCCGGATCTGCCACGACGCGCCGTGCGGCGTCGTCGTAGCAGGTACGCAGCCGATCCAGTACGACGGGCCAACTGAATTCGGCAGGGGGTACCGATCGATTATGGGCGCTGATGCGTTCGCGTAACGTCCGCCGCCGACCCAGCGACACCAGCGCGGTGACGAGGTCCTCGGTGGAACGGCCCAGCAGCCCCTCGCGGCCGTCTTCGACGAAATCCGCGACGCCGGTGCCGGATCGAGCGATCACTGGAACACCAGCCGTTCGAGCCTCCAAGGTTGCCAACCCGAAAGCCTCGCGACGTGTGACATTCAGGTACACATCCGCCGACGCCAGGATCTCGCGTACCGCCCGATGATCCTGCGAACCCACCAGATGCACCCACTCGGCCATGTCATGCCTGCGCAGATAGCGGAGCATCGCACGGCGGCGCGGGCCCGAGCCGACGATCGTGGCGCGCACCCGCACCTCACCGGCCAGCCGGTCCTGCGCCAGCCGCAGCACCTCGAGCAGCTTCAACGGTTGCCTGCGCGTCACCAGCCTGCCCACCGAAACAACATGCAAGTCGGTGCCACTCGTGGACGGCGCCCTCCACAAATCGGTTGCCACCGCGTTGGGTACTACGACGGGGGTGCTGGACAACGCCCGCCCCACCTGGTCGGCGACGACTGTGCTCACCGCCGTGAACACCATGCCGTCGTGCCAGCCTGCCAGCCGCCCGAACACGCTGTAGCAGGCACGGACCGTGGGATCCCACATGCTGTGCACCGTGATTACGAGCGGGATACACAACCGAAGCGCATGGTGCGCGGAGTACAGCGCCAGCGGTGAGGCCACGCTCACGTGAATATGCACGACGCTGGGTTGCAGCCGCCGAAGTATGCTGCGCACGTCGATCATTCGGCGGGGCCGGTGGACCCGGAACGGCAGATCCGAGTCACTGCCGCCGACGGTCGCGGTGATGACGTGAACTTCCTCGCCGACAGCGGCCTGTGCGCGAGCCAGGGACTCGACCAGCACCTCGATGCCCCCGACGCGGGGCGCGAAAACATCGGTCAGATGCACTATCAACGTTTGCCCTGCGCCACGGTGAGTCCCCCTGGATGTCAGCAACCTTCGGAAGAATAGTTCCGGCGTACAAGCGATGTCGAAACTTGACCCATAATCTCGGCATGGACGAGATGCGGATCATCACCGAGGACGGCGTCGGACTGCATGTCGAACTCGACGGAGACCCGGCCGGTCCGCACACCCTCCTCTTCGTCAACGGTATCAACACCGGCTTGATCTATTGGGGCCGTCAGCGCGCGACTCTCGCCGACCTGGGCCGCATCGTGCTGTTCGACCACCGTGGGCACGGCCGCTCCGACGAACCGGCGACCGGCCGTGCCACGGTCGCGCAGCTAGGGCGTGACATCGGAACGGTCATCGACGCTTTCGCATCCGAGCGTCCGGTAGTGATCGTCGCGCACTCACTGGGAGGGATGGCGGTGTCCGCCTTGGCTGAACAGCGTCCGGAGCTGTTCGGACGCCAGGTGGTTGGAGTCGCACTCCTGGACTGTGTTCCGCGAAGGTGGGGCGCAATCGCCCTGCGTCTACCTGATTTCGTCGTCGGTCTGGTGGTGCGGATGCTCTGGTGGGCGATCCCCCCGTTGCGTCGCCTGTTCACCGACACCAGCGAACGCCGACACCCTGAACTCGCCGGACATCGGACTGCGCCGAGCAGGTGCGCGCCGTTCGTCTCCCTACATCGGGCCCGCAGGCTGATTGCTTCCCTGCGAACGATGACGTTGCTGTCATTGCTGGCCGATGTGTCGACCTGTGACCACAGCGCTGGTCTGTCGGCTCTCGGGCGCGCGAGGGTCCTGGTCATCGCGGGCGCCGAAGACCGCATGATCCCTTTGCGACACAAGGTGCGCGCCGCCGCCCGGATACCCGGTGCCCAGCTGGTGATCGTGGCCGGGGCCGGTCACCTCAGCTCGATTGTCAAACCGGCTCGCGTCGATGGGCATCTGCGCGCCTTCATCAGCGCACTACCGGCCGGGCACGGACAGGTGAACGACCGAGGGGGCAAGGACGACAGCGATCATGCCGATCCGCAACCAATACTCACCCACGACGGTGCTGTTCCCACGCGAGACGCAATTCTGAGGGCCCCCATCCGATCAACGTCTCAACGGTCTATCGAGCGATGAATCTGTGAATCCGCGGAATCGTCCGGGTCTGTCCAGTCTTCGGTGTAACCCGCTAGGCCGGTACTGGGCGAGTGGAAGGAGGGGGTGCAGGGTGGGCGTTTCGACACTGGTTCCGGCGCGTACCGATGAACGCGTGGACGGCGTTGTTGTGGAGTTGGGTGTCGTTGGGGCAGTACGGGCCGCGGTGCGGCGCCTGCTCGAGCGTGCCACTGGTATCGGCGTCGAGGACGCGGTGCAGGTGTGTGACGAGTTGGCCAGCAACGCTGTCGTGCATGCTTGCGCCCCTCGCGGGTGCCGGTTGATCGTGGCCGGTCGCGGCCGGTTTCGGGTGGAGGTCGACGACGGCTTACGGGCGCCGGCACGCATCCGCCGCCCTGATCACACCGGCGATCGCGGGTTGATCCTGGTCGATGAGCTGGCCACCTGCTGGGGTGTGAACTATCACGGGGGCGGCAAAACGGTGTGGGCTGAACTCGGCGCCCGCCGCGTCGGCGGGTAGGGGTTCAGCTGCTGGGGTCCGGTGCGGGTGGGTCTTGGCGGGAGAGTTGGGCGTTGAGTTCGAGGGCTTCGGTGAGCTGGTCTTCCAGGACGATGATCCGGCACGCCGCCTCCAGTGGTGTGCCGGAGTCGACCAGCGCGCGGGCGCGGGCGGCGATCCGAAGCTGGTAGCGGGAGTAGCGGCGGTGCCCGCCCGGTGAGCGCTGCGGTGTCAGCAGTTCAGCGGCGTCGAGGCCGCGCAGGAAGGCGGGGGTGACGCCGAGGATTTCTGCCGCCCTGCCCATGCTGTAGGCGGGATAGTCCTCGTCATCGAGCCGGTCCGCGGCACTGGAAGCGTCGTCGGGATCTATGGGGTCTGTGTTCGGTTGCTGCACAACACCTCTGGTTTCAACGCCGACGGGCCCCGGCGCATTGCGCGCCGGGGCCCGGGATCGAGGGGGTTTTATATCAATTCCGATCGCCGACCCGCAGAGCCGACGTCGAACACCGCGCCCGGCACTTCTTCCCGGGCGCGCAAGGTGTAGGCAACTGCTTCAGCGACCACCTCCCGGATCGACAAATCTGTTTGCGGTAATTTCGTCGTCCCCTCCGGCGGTCCGGCCGACTGCACCGGATTCTCTTCTCCGCCGGAGGGGACGGTAGTTCTTGCTTTCCGGGCAGCTCACCTGCCCGGCCAACCAGACTCTTCAACTCCAACGACAGCGACTGTATACCGACCTTCCCAGGATGTCTACATCTTGGAGTGGAGTTTTTCTCCAAGTCGGGTGGTGGTGTTCTTCACGCCGGAACTCCGGTAGAGGTGGGGATGTGGACATCCACGAGCCCGACCACCAGACGAAGCCGATCGGTTCGCGTTCGAGACCGGCCGCACGGTGATCGAGCAAGCCAAAGGCATGCTGATGCTGGTCTACGGGATCGGCGAGCAGCAAGCGTTCGAGCTGCTGCGCTCCTGCTCGCAGCACACCAACGTGCGACTACGCGAGCTCCCCCAGCGAGTCCTCACCGAACTGCCGACCAGGGGCGGGCAAGCCACGAAAGCCCCGCTGCGCGTGGGTCTGAACCGCATCCTGTCCGGGCGGTCCCCACAGCACCGACCAGTAGAGCGCACCGGGGATGCTGCACGGCGCTCGCCAAGCCCTGCTTCGATCGATCACCGACCGCATCACCGTGTTGAGATTGATCAATTCACGAACAGTGGCCGGTTCGCTCAATTCGCTACTTCCCTCAACTAGCTGTTGGCGTCGCATCCACGATCGCCTGCTGGGACAGGCCACGAGCCGACGGGGAGGTCATCGGCAGCTGTATGAGATGAGACGTCGCGCAAGTTCGACTTGACCTCAACCATGATCGAGGTTTAATTATGGAGGAATGACCATTCTGTTCCACAACACCATGCGGATAACCGACGGTCATCTCGAACAGTTCGAGGAGGCCGTACAGCGGGCGGTAGCGTTCGTCGAAGAGCATGGCCCGCAACTGATGGTGCAGGTCTTTCTCGACGAGGACCGCGGGCTTGCACACAGTTTCCAGCTCTATCGCGACTCGGAGGCAGTGCTCGCACACTGGAAGTTGTCCGACCCCTACATCCGGGAGGTGATGGAGCACTGCAGCATTCAGTCGTTCGAGACCTACGGCGAGATGTCCGACGAGGTGCTCGACGGGCTGCGTGCTGGACCCGTCGGCGAGGTGACAGTACGGCGAGCGCTCACCGGCTTCACTCGATTCTGACCGTCCATACGGTAGCCGCGAACCGCCCTCACACATCTAGGGTTACAGCCGTAGCCGGAGTTGCATGCTGATGTTCTCCGGGTTTTTCGAAGTCGGTTTGGTTGACTTCTTGGTCACGACACCGTCGAAGGAGACTCGTTCGTGCCCAAAGAGTTCCGCCGCAAGGTTCTGGATCTGGTCGCCGCAGGTCGACCGGTCGCGCAGGTGGCCGCCGATTTCGGCATCAGTGACCAACGATCTATGTCTGGCGCAAGCAAGAACTGATCGACACCGGCCAGCTACCCGGCATGTCGCGCCGAGCAGGCCGAACTGTCCACCGCCAAACGGCGGATCCGGGAACTCGAGCAGGAGGTTGCAATCCTGAAAAGGGCTCGTGAGCTGCTGAAAGAACAGGGAGGCGACCCAAAAGGCGATACGCGGCCATAGCCACCATGGCGTCCGAGGGTTTACCGGTGCAGGCCGCGTGCCGACTCCTCGACGTCGCTGAATCGGGTTACTACCACTGGCGGTCACGAGCGCCGTCTCAGCGTTTCTGGACACCTCACGAGTCGGCCCATTGCCCCTGATGGCGCAACACAAGTAGAGGCAAGACCAGGCCGTGGTCGGTTCCCGGACCGCGGCAAGAGCGACCTGCCGCACACCCAACCCGATTGTTCGCGGGCGCGCGGCTGCGACGCCACCGAACCACCCTCACAGGCGTCCCTTGGGTGGCTTCCTCGATCCCGAGCAGATAGACCCGATCGTGAACAGCAGCTTCACATCACCCGGCGCTCGCCGACCGGTGCTACCACCCTCTTTCGACGGCCGACCGCTTGTCGGCGCCAAACGCCCTGCAGGTGGGCCGGCACATCGATTTCGTGACGCGGCTCATGGCCGTCCTGGAGCCCGCGGGAGCAACACAGCCCTGAGCGCGCTCACTCCTCGTCGCAAAGCTCACGATCAATCGCCGGAGGTTGGCCCCGGGTCAGCGGCGGCTTGGTCATCTGCTGCGACCAAAGCGTGAGCGACGTGGGTGGTGCTGCCTGCGTGGGCTTCGGTGCGCATGCGTTCGGACATATGGGGATAGTGCAGTTCGAAGGCAGGACGTTCGGAGCGGATGCGGGGCAGCTCGTAGAAGTTGTGCCGCGGTGGTGGTGAGGTGGTCGCCCATTCCAGGGAGTTGCCTTGGCCCCACGGGTCGTCGACGGTCACGACCTCGCCGTATCGCCAGCTCTTGAACACGTTCCATACGAAGGTCAGCATGGAGACGCCGAGCAGGAACGATCCGATTGTGGAGATCGTGTTCAGCAGCGCGAATCCGTCGGTCGGCAAATAGTCGGCATAGCGGCGTGGCATGCCCTCGTTGCCCAGCCAGTGCTGGATCAGGAAGGTCATGTGGAAGCCGATCAGCGTGGTCCAGAAATGGATCTTGCCGAGCCGTTCGTCGAGGAAGCGACCGGTGAGTTTGGGGAACCAGAAGTAGATACCGGCGAAGGTGGCGAACACGATGGTGCCGAACAGCACGTAATGGAAGTGCGCGACCACAAAATAGGTGTCGTGGACGTGGAAATCCAGCGGCGGGCTGGCCAGGATCACGCCGGAGAGGCCGCCGAGCAGGAACGTCACGATGAACCCGATCGAAAACAGCATCGGTGTTTCGAAGGTCAATTGGCCGCGCCACATGGTGCCGATCCAGTTGAAGAATTTCACCCCGGTCGGTACGGCGATCAGGAAAGTCATCAGGGAGAAGTAGGGCAACAGGACCGCGCCGGTGGCGTACATGTGGTGAGCCCACACCGCCACCGACAAAGCGCCGATTGCCAGCGTGGCGTAGACCAGCGCGGTGTAGCCGAAGATGGGTTTGCGGCTGAACACCGGGATCACCTCGGTGACGATGCCGAAGAACGGCAACGCGATGATGTAGACCTCGGGATGACCGAAGAACCAGAACAGGTGCTGCCACAGGATCGTGCCCCCGGTGCCCGGATCGTAGATGTGCCCACCCAGATGCCGATCGTAGGCCAGCGCCATCAGCGCCGCGGTGAGGATCGGGAAGGCCAACAGCACCAGGATGCTGGTGACCAGGATGTTCCAGGTGAAGATGGGCATCCGGAACATCGTCATCCCCGGCGCGCGCAGGCAGATCACCGTGGTCGTCATATTGACCGCGCCGAGGATGGTGCCCAGCCCGGAGACGGCCAGACCCATGATCCACAGATCCGCGCCCACTCCCGGCGCGTGCTCGGACAAGCTGAGCGGGGTGTAGGCGGTCCACCCGAAATCGGCGGCGCCGCCCGGAGTGAGAAAACCCGCGGTGGCGATGGTGGCTCCGAACAGATACAGCCAATAACTGAAAGCGTTCAGCCGCGGGAACGCCACGTCCGGAGCACCGATCTGCAGCGGCAGAATAGCGTTCGCGAACCCGAAAACGACCGGTGTCGCGTAGAACAACAGCATGATGGTGCCGTGCATCGTGAACAGCTGATTGTATTGCTCCGGCGAAAGGAACTGCAGGCCCGGCCTGGCCAGTTCACCGCGCATCAACAGCGCCATCAAGCCACCGATGAGGAAGAACCCGGTCGCCGAGGTCAGGTACAGAATGCCGAGCACTTTCGGGTCGGTAGTGGTGACCATCTTCCACAGGAACGACCCTTTCGGCCCGACTCGCGCGGGATACGGCCGCACCGCCTCGACGGGTGAGACTTCACGCGCCATCGCTGCCATCGTGCACCTTCCTCGTCCGGGCGCCCCCGAAATACTCGAGGAGCGAAAGCCGAAACCGAAATGTTGTCCGCCCGACAGGCTGGGAATTCGAGGGTTCATCCCCTGCATACGAGCCCGCAGGTCCGGACGTGTCCACGCCATCAACCAGCCTACTTCCATCGCGGCGGCGAGCAGGTAGGTCTTCGGAATGTCGCCCTTCGGCACATATCTCAGATCGATCGCCGGCAGCCACGCGACGGTGTACCGCAGCCGATGATCATTTTTGGGACCGAGCATCACCCCGTTCGACAGGGCGATCACCGCCCCGTCGCGTTCGTCCAACCGATCATCGGTGAACTATCTCGGATATTCGTCGACGATCTTCGCCCGCGACTCCGCCGCGAGATTGCTGCGCAGATTTACCGACGGTTCACCGTCGGGTTCGTCGACCGGAAACGTCATCGAAAGAGAACGCGGCCTGCCGGTGCCGCGGCAGCACTCCCCCTCCCGGCAAACACGCGGCGAATGCCAGCAGTGCACTATGATCGAAACGCCGAATCGGAGACCGATCGGCATGATCGCGAGCGCCGGTGGCTATCGAAGCGTTGTCGACATACTTTGCTCGACAAATCGGACATGGGTGATCGAGTAGTCGGCGACAGTGGGCCAGTTGTCGCACACGTTGTATTGCCTCGATCGGATCCAGGTTGCCGCACTGGTGCGGCGACTCGAAACGGCGACAGCGGTTTGCCGTACGAGGTCATCGTCGCGTGACCCGGCGATGTCGAAGCGGTGCGGCGCGCAGGGGCTGATGCGGAGGTAGGAGGTGTCGATGAATGTCTTCTGATGTCCCCTCGTCTGCTGATGTGTCGGCCGTCGAGGACGTGGTGGACCCGGATGTGGCCGCGGATCGGATCGTTGCCGCGTTCGCGCGTATGTCGGGTCTGTTCTTGTCTGCCGAGACGGTGCGCACGGCGCTGGAGTTGGTTACCTCCTTGTCGGTGGAGATGGTTCCCCATACCGTGGGTGCCGGGATCAGCTTGTTGAACAGCGAAGGCCGACGCACCACCACGGCGGCTACCGACGCGGTGGTCGAGCGGGCCGACAATCTCCAGTACCGGCTGGGCGCGGGACCCTGCCTGACCGCGTGGGCGGATCGAGTGGTGGTGCGCGTCGACGATCTGGCGTCCGACGAGCGTTGGCCGACGTGGTCGCGGCCGGCGGCGGAGTTGGGGTTGGCCTCGTCCTTGAGTGTGCCTCTGGTCGCGGGCACGCGGGCGCTCGGCGCGATCAAGGTCTACGCCGTGCAACCGGGCGCCTACACCGAGCGGGAGGAGCATCTGCTCACGATGTTCTCGTCCCAGGCGGCGATGCTGCTGGCCGGTATGCGAGCCGCCGAGGACGCGGAGCGGGTCACCGGGCAGATCGCGAACAGTTTGCATGGCCGTGAGGTAACCACGCTGGCCAAGGGCATCATCATGGCCCGCGACGGGGTCGACGAGCAGGCCGCGTTCCTGATCCTCGCGCACACCGCACGCCGGCAACGCAGCACCGTGCGGCGCGTCGCCGAACGCCTGGCCATGTCCACCGTCCGTCGTCGGCGCTGATCGGCAACCGCTGTGCCGACAGCTGACACCGTCTCCCAGACATGGTGGTCGCCATGAACGACGAGTCCGCCGCCGACCGAAGCACCGGTCGGGGCAGAGACCGCGCCCGCGAACAGCAGCGCAGCCTGGTCCTCGCCCTGAAGGGGGCCGAGTTGGACCTCGAAGAACTGTGGATGAGCTACTTCACCATGGGTGGAGACGTCGGCTGCCTCGAGATCGACGCCTATGTGCACGGGCTCGGCGAACTTCCCACACTCGACCGCGACATTCTCGCCCATGCCGTCAACGAACACCTCGACGAACGCGCCTGGTCCAGACGCGCCACCTACAGCCGCACCATCCGGGACACCGAAGCCGGCAGCGTTGCTTTGGCGGGGCTGGTGACCCTTCTCGACGGCGCCCACAATGCGGCGCCCGAACGGCTACCTGCCATCGCGGCAGCCGCCGGTGACGCCCTCGGCGTGCGTATCTCCATGTACCTTGTCGACTACGACGAGAGTTATCTGCATCCCGTCCGGGCGCCGTCCCGTGTGTGGGAGCACGCAAATCCGGAGGAGGGTTTCGATGTCGACACGACCCTGCCCGGCCGCGCATTCCGGCTCGTGCAGACGCTCCCTTCACACGTAGCCGACCGCCCCCGGTTGTGGGTGCCGCTACTCGATGGAAGCGAACGCCTCGGCGTCCTCGACATCCAAGTCGGTGACCCTGAGGACCTGTACGACCCGGGACTTCGGGTGCAATGCCGATGGGTGTCACGGCTGCTAGGTCACCTGGTCACAGCGATGACCGGATTCGGTGACGCTTTGGACCGAGTCCGGTTGACTGTGCCTCGCACGCCCAATGCGGAATTGATCTGGTCGATGCTGCCTCCATTGACCGCCGTCGTGGACAACTTCGTTATCAGCGGCGTTATGGAACCTCGTTACGACCTCAACGGCGACGCCTTCGACTACGCGCTGTCCGACACCAGCGCACAACTCATCGTTCTCGATGCGGTCGGCCACGACCCGTCCAGCGGCCTCATCGCGGCCACGGCGCTGGCCGCCTACCGCAGCGCGCGCCGCGCCGGCCACGGACTCTTCGAACAAGCTCGCGTCATCGACCAGACCATCGCCGACCGATTCGGACGAGGGAAGTTCGCCACCGCGGTCCTTGCCGAACTGCACATGTCCACCGGCCGGTTGCGCTACATCAACGCCGGCCACCCTCAACCGATGATCATGCGCGGCGGCAGAATCGTCAAACCTCTCACCGGCGGGCATCGACTGCCGCTGGGGCTCGGCGACGGTGAGCTCACCATCGCCGAGGAAGTACTGCAACCAGAGGACTGGCTCATCCTCTACACCGACGGCATCACCGAGGCCCGCGACTCCGAAGGTGCGTTCTTCGGCGAAGAACGCCTCACCGACTTTTTGCGCCGCGAAGCCGCAGCAGGCTACCCACCACCCGAGACCGCACGCCGACTGATCAACGCCGTCCTCACCCATCAGCACGGAACCCTGCAAGACGACGCCACCGTCCTACTCGCCCGCTGGGCCAACCCCGGCAAGCTCACCCCCTGACGCAGAAACCGGCTTCGACGCGCGTCGAAGCGCCCAGCGATGGCTCCGGATTCGGTGTCGAGCGCGTGCACCGCCGAGACCCCAACTCATGCGATCACATCGGGAGCATCGGGCGAGCACTGATCGTTCCGTCTCGCCCGCTCGAGTGCGGGGAGGACGTCAGGACCTGAAGAGAGGAGGCGGTATGCGAGCGACGGTCTATCGCGGGCCGGCTCGCCGCCTTCGGCGCTACCTGATCGGCAGCGCGCTCAGGATCGGATCGTAGGCCCAGTTCAACATATGCTCGGCGTCGTCTCTTGCGGCGACGTCGCTGTCGGGCGAGCTGTGCAGGACCACACCGATCAGCGGTATTCCTGCCCGGACCGTCTCGAACAGCAGGCAGGTTCCCGCAGCGTCGGTCCAACCGGTTTTGATGCCGATGGTGCCGGGATAGTCGTGCAGCATCCGGTTCGTGGTCTGCCAGGAGTGGGCGCGGTTGCCAGGACCGGCGGGCAGGTGATAGCTCTGGGACCCGGCGATGTCCCGGAACACCGGCATGCTCATCGCGCGCAGGCCGAGGGCCACCAGGTCCGCCGGTGTGGAGTAGGTGGAGTGGTCGGTGGGGGCGGGCAGCCCGCTGGGGTCGGTGAAATGCGTTCCCGCCAGGCCCATTCGACGCGCCGTGTCGTTCATTCTGGCGATGAAGCCGTCTTGGCCGGGCCCGTAGGCCTCGGCAAGGGTATAGGCGGCATCGCAGCCGGATGGCAGCATCATCGCGTATAGGAGTTGTCGCGCGGTGAGCACCTCACCGGGGATCAAGCCCGCGTCGCTTCCGTCGTACGTGGTGCAGTAGGCGATGATTTCTTGCGGCACGGTAATGGTTCGGTCGAGGTCGCCGGCGTCGATCACGACCAGTGCCGTCATCACCTTCGCGATGCTGGCTATCGGGACCGGGACGTTCGGCTGTCGCGACCACAGCACCGTGCCGCTGATTCCGTCCGCCAGCGCTGCGCCCGACGCCTGCACCACATCCAGATCAGACGTCGACCAGGGCAACTGAACATGGGCGTCGCTCGCGGCGGGGGCGGCCGCCATGCCCAGACCGGCTACCACGACCAGCACCCCGGCACCAACAGCATGCAACGATCGGGCAAATGTCCGCATCGCCACATTCTGCCGCGCTAAACCGCCAAAAAGCGGGATTTGATCGACCAAATCACCGCACCGATCCAGCAACAGCATCCAATCAGCTAATCTCTGGTCGCGCCCAGTTTGATGCTGCGCGCCGCGGCGATGAAGTGATGTTCGGTTCGTCTTCGCTGGGTACGCCCGTGGAGTGGTGCGACGGAGTGAGGTGCTCGAAGGCGTCACCGCGTTCCTGGCTACCGCGGTGGCCGGGCTGCTGCTGGTCGTGCCGCTCAGCTTCGGGCGGACCTGCCATTGCACGCCCTATCAGGTCAACCGGCTGGTCCTCAGCGTGCCGCGTGAGGCGGCGATCGGAGTGCTGGTGGCCGCGGTCACCGCGGTGGTCGCGGTCAGCTTGGCCCGGCCGCGTACCGCGTGGTGGATCGCGCTGGCGGCGACGCTGTTGCTGTTCATCACGCACACCGTCGAAGCGCACACTTCCTCGCCCGATATCCTGACCACCACCGCATACCTCGACGCGATCAGCAGCGGAATCCTGCTCGGCGCGACGGGCGTGGCGGTGCTCGGCCGCCGCGTACCCGGGATGGGGTTCGTCGTGGGCGGCGCCGGGTGCTTCGTGGTCATCACGCTCTCGCAGGCCTCGGGACTTCTGGGCAACCCACACCGGGCGGCGTCCGAACCGCGCGTGTGGTCGGTGTTCGGAACGCAGCCGCTCTGGTTGCTCGCGGCCGTGGCCGCGCTCATCCTGGCGTGCCAGTTGGTCAGCCGACAGCGGTTGACGCCGGAACCCATCTACCCGGAATTGCCGCTCAGCCCCGTGGTCGCCGCGATCGTGCTGGTGATGACCGAATTGGCCGTCACAGAGTGGCGTTTGCGCCACGACGACGGCAGCGTCGGGCTCATCGTGACGGCGGTGTGTACCTTGCTGGCCACAACCGTCGCCGCGTGGCTGCTGCCACGCCGGGACGGGATCACGATCTTTCTCGCGGTCGCGCTCAGTGCCACCGGCAGCGCGGTGGGCAACGGGCCGCGCCCGGCATGGAGCGTGCCGCTGCTGCTGGGTCTGATCCTGCTCGGCTATCTCGGCGGGATCCGGTTATCGAACCCGCTGGTCGGCGCCGGATTGCTGGCGGCTGTCGCGCTCCTCGCCGCCGTCGCCCCGGCCGGCGGCATGCGCAACCTCGCCACGGCCGCGCTCGCCGTCGTCGCGGGATACTGCTGTGCCTACATCCAGCCGCGAACGGCGGGCAGCATTCTGGCGATCGCGATCCTGTGGCGACCGTCTACCGTGGCGCCCATTCGTACCGAATCTTTCGACTGGACGATGGTCTCCCCACACCATCTCGGCGACCGGGGCCCCGTGACCGTCGTCTCGGGTTCGGCATGGGCGGGCTTCGCCATCGTGGTCGGCTGCGGGATCGGGCTCGTCCTGCGCGCTTTCCCCAGAGACGAGGCAACTCGGGATCCGGCCGCCGAGGCGAGAGATTCCGCGGCGGCAGCGGCGCGGGGTGCCGAGAACGTCAGCGACTCGACATGAGTGCGTGCATCGTGGGAACGGCCGAAGCGCGGTGCGGAACCGCTCGACCGAGCGGCATCTGCGGAACCGGGGGCGCCGGTGGGGCGAAGCGGAGAATCTCGGGAAAACCCGGAAATCCACCGGGAATGGGGACTTCCACCCCGACCTCGGGCGCACTGCGGAGCGATGGCTGCGCGGCGGCGGGAGCGGCGGCGAGTATCGCGGCGGCGGCAGCCGCCCCGGCGGTCATGATCTGCCACGAGCGTCGTGGCGGACGTCGAACATCGGCCTCGAACGCCATGCTGCGGTCCTCCGATCTCTGTCGGCCCGCCCGGTACGACCCATCCGGTGCCACGGGGACGTCACCGAGCCTCGAATTGATTCGAAACACCACGGTGCTTGCGGTCCACTGGATCCGGAAGTAATGCTTCCGTATCCGGTCGAAGAGCCCGTCAGGGACACTCGCGAACCATATAACGAAGGAATAACGAAGGCAGGCCGAAGCGGCCGGTCCCGAAACCGGCCGCCGTAGCGTCCGTCAAGCTTTGACCTGCGCCGACGAGCGAGCCGGATTGGCTTGCCGGGCCGCCTTGGGGTCACGTTCGTCCTGCTTCGCGCGCACCCCGGCCTCGACCCGGTCGCCGAGCTGCTTGTCGACATTGCGCCAGTACTCGAAAGCCCGTTCCAGCACCGGCGCGGTGACACCATTCAGCAGGTGTCCGACGATGTTGTCGACCAACCGCTGGCGCGCCGCGTCGTCGAGCACGTCACGGACCAAGGTTCCGGCCTGACCCCAATCGTCGTCGTCCCGGTGCAGGGTGTAGGCCGAGCGCACGAGTTCGCCGTCGGTGTGCCAGGTCGCCGGCGGACCCGCGGCCGCGGGATCGGCATGCGGGCCGCCCTTCGAATTCGGCACGTAGACCGGGTCGCCGGGGTTGTGGTGGCGCAGCGCGCCGTCCTTGCTGTACGACCGGACAGTGGTGGCGTGCGGGGTATTGACCGGCACCTCTTTGTAGTTGGCGCCGATGCGGTACCGGTGCGCGTCAGGGTAGGAGAACCAGCGGGCCATCAGCATCTTGTCCGGGCTCGGCCCGGTGCCGGGCACCGAATTGCTCGGCTCGAATGCCGCCTGTTCGATCTCGGTGTGGTAGTCCGCCGGATTGCGGTCGAGGGTCATCTTGCCGACGTCGATCAGCGGATAGTCGCCGTGCGGCCACACCTTGGTGAGATCGAAGGGGTTGAACCGGTAGTTCCTCGCCTCGTCGAACGGCATGATCTGCATCTTCAGCGTCCAGCTCGGGAAGTCGCCGCCGTCGATCGATTCCCACAGGTCGCGTGTGTGATAGTCGGTATCCATCGCCGCCATCTGATCGCCTTCGTCCTGGGTGAAGAACTCGATGCCTTGATCGGTCTTGAAGTGGTACTTGACCCAGAACCGCTCGCCCGCGGCGTTCACCCACATATAGGTGTGGCTGGAGTAACCGTTCATGTGCCGCCATGTGCGCGGGATGCCGCGATCGCCCATCAGCCAGGTCACCTGGTGTGCGGATTCGGGTGACAGCGTCCAGAAGTCCCATTGCATATCGTGGTCGCGCAGATTGTTGTCGGCGCGGCGCTTCTGGGAGCGGATGAAATCTTGAAATTTCATCGGATCGCGCACGAAGAAAATCGGCGTGTTGTTGGCGACCATATCGAAGTTGCCCTGCTCGGTATAGAACTTCAGAGCGAACCCGCGCGGATCCCGCCAGGTGTCGGGGCTGCCGCGCTCTCCGGCGACGGTGGAGAAGCGGGCCAGCATCTCCGTCTTCTTCCCCGGCTGGAAGACGTCGGCCATGGTGTAGGCGCTCACGTCGTGCGTGACCTCGAAGACGCCGAACGCGCCGCCGCCCTTCGCGTGTGGCTGCCGTTCGGGCACGCGTTCCCGGTTGAACGCCGCCATCTTCTCGATCAGATACCAGTCCTGCAGCAGGATCGGTCCATCCGGCCCGACGGTCAGCGAGTGCTCGTCGCTGGGAACCGGAATCCCGGCGTCGTCGGTGGTGTGGTTCGGATCAGGCATCTCTCTCCTCTCCTACGAGCCGCGGGCGGAAGGCCGGCGACCGGACCGTCGGGACGGGCGGCACGAGATCGCCGTCCCCGGCTGCGAAGTGGCCCGCGCGGCAACTCGGCCGACAACTCCCCGATCGGTATCGAACCGACCTGCCTGCCTGCCGAGGAGCGCGACCACAACGGGGCCGAATGCCGACCCCATCCTGCCGGTCCTGTCGATCGACTTCCCCTGGGTCGGCTGCTCAAACTACTGCCGACCGGGGCGCCGGATCGACCACGCACCCGTCGCCGACGATCGGCGCCGGGCTCTGTGGTGCGGTGGCCGATGGGCGGCTACGCCGCGTCGGCTGTCGCATGCCGAATTCCGTCCGAGACTTATTGTTTCGATGGGAAGCGAAATGGAACTCGCGCGGCGGGACGCGGCCTGGTTCGCGGACCTCGCCGGCCGCGAAACGGCGTGCGATGCGGGCTGACCGGAATTCCGCCTCTCGTTGGGTAGATTCCCCCGCGATGTCCAGACTCCCTGCCACATCCGGCGCGAACGACGTGACCGATGCCGCGCTTCCCGCCTCGATGGTCGGGCGCCGGTATCGCAGCAGCGATCATTACGAGGTCGGGCGCGAGAAGATCCGTGAGTACGCCCGCGCGGTGCGCAACCATCACCCCGCGCATCGGTCGGAGGAGGCGGCGGCCGACCTCGGTTACGACAGCCTGCTCGCTCCCCCGACCTTCGGCGCGGTGCCGGGATATCTCGCCTACGCCGAGGCGTTCGACACGATCCTGCCCGGCTACGACCTGAGCCGGACCATCCAGACCGATCAGATGATCGAATTCCACCGGCCGCTGCAGGCCGGCGACCGGATCGCCTTCGAGATGTGCCTGGACTCGTTCCGGCACGCGTTCGGCGGCGACCTCATCGGCCTGCGCCAGACCATCCTCGATCAGGACGGCCTGCCGGTTCTCACGTCCCGGACCAGTTTGGTCGGGCGGGCCGACGAGGCTCTCCCGACGTGGTTCGGCGCGGTCGTGATGCACGGCGCCCGCCCCGAAGCACGCAAACAGCGCCGGGCATCGCAACCGCGCTATATCGGGGACGGCGGCGAGCCCGTACGCGAGACACCGCCCGCACCGGCCGGCCCACATGTACGGCCCTTCGGCACCGTCACCCTCGGCGCGGAGTTGCCCCCGCGCGCGCTCACGGTCACCCGGGGCGATCTGGTCAACTACGCCGGAGTCGCGGGAGATCCGAACCCCATCCATTGGAGCACCGAGGCCGCCGCGCTGATGGGGCTGGACACCGTGGTCGCGCAGGGTATGTACACCATCGGGCTCAGTGTGGACTTGCTCACCTCGTGGCTGGGCGACCCCCGCGCGCTGCGCTCCTACAACGTGCGCCTGACCAATCCCGTCCATGTCGGCGTGACCGGCGGCCGGATCGAGTTCTCCGGCCGGGTGAAACACCTGGACGCGGACACCCGTACCGCCACCATCGCGATCACCGCCGAACACGACGGACGCAAGATCTTCGGTCGCGCGACGGCCGAGGTCGTCCTCGCGTGATCGGATGTCCCGTTCGCGCTGCCGGAATGGCGGGTTTGGTCCGGAGCAGCCGGGGCACGTTGGAGGCGGAGCGCGCGCCCGCCGAGATCGGCGAACGTGAACTCGGCACCCGATCGAGTGGGCAACCGGCCCGCTCGCACCCGAAAGGACCGGTATCTGTCGTGGTTGTGCTTCTTGCTGTGATCGGCTCGGCCTCCCTTGCCGTCATCGCGGTTCATGCCACGGTCGTCGCCCGCAGCTTGGCGGAGCTCCGCTCGCCGCGCCACACCGGTGCGGTCCGGGAGGACGAGCGCGACATCGCGCGGCTCACGGGCACCGCGGTCTGATTCCCCGCGCCATCGTTTCGGTGGCCTCCGCCTGCACGCGGGTCGACGCTGTCATGTCTCGGTCGAATCTCGGATCGGATACGATCTTGACTGCCTCTCGGTCCAGCAAACGGCCGCTGAGACAGTCGGCGTGCGCTGGTGCCGCCCCATGGTGATCGGAGGCCGGGTTGTCGGTGTTCGCCGACGACGGCAATCGTGCTGTCATTCGTTCTGCCGCAATCGGACCCTCGACCGGTGGTGTCCGTGCGGCGTGACGGGACAGACGACGATCCCGAGGTGATCGTGGACACGGCTTGGCCGTGGCAGCAACCTTCGGTGCTATTGATCGAGGACGATCCGGCGGATGCGCTCCTGGTGGAGGAGCTGGTCGTGGACGGCGCCCCCGGGCTGCAGCTGCACTGGGTCCGGTCACTGGCGGAGGCCGCCGAACATCTGGCCACCGCCGCGCCCGACTGTGTGCTGCTTGACCTGCATCTGCCCGACGCCCAAGGGCTCGAGGCGTTGGAACGAATCCGCCAGCACACCGACCAAGTCGCGATCGTGGTGATGACCGGGCTGGATCAGGAGCAGACCGGGTTGGCGGCGGTGGCGGCGGGAGCCCAGGACTACCTGGTCAAAGGCCGGGTCGAACCCGAACTGTTCGGGCGTGCCGTGCGCTACGCGATCCAGCGCAAGCAGGCCGAGCGCACCAGCGCGGCGTTGCAGGCGATCAACATGCGCGCGCAGGAGAACGCGCGGCTGGAACGCGGCCTGCTGCCCACTCCGCTACTGCGCGGCAAGCGGGTCGTCGACGTGGTGGCGCGCTACCGTCCCGGCCGGGCCCACGCGCTGCTCGGGGGCGATTTCTACGACGTGGTGCAAGACTCCGACGGTACGGTGCACGCCGTCATCGGCGACGTGTCCGGACACGGTCCGGACGAGGCGGCGACCGGTGTGGCGCTGCGCCTGGCCTGGCGCACCCTGGTGCTGAGCGGGGTGACCGGTGCGCGGCAGCTGCGGCTGCTCGAACAGGTCCTGCTGGCCGAACGCACCGGCAGGCAGACCTTCGCGACGGTGACCAGCCTCATCCTGCATCCTGGCGAGCGCCGCGCTCAGGTGCTGCGGGCCGGGCACCCGGGGATGCTGCTGCGCTCGGCCTCCGGATTGACCTGGATCGAGGTGCCCGGTGGGCCTGCCCTCGGCTTCCTGCCCGGTCGCGCGGAGTGGCCCGTGCACGATCTGAACCTGCCGCTGGGCTCCGGGCTGATGGTGTTCACCGACGGATTGTTCGAGGGACGGATCGGGACCGACCAGGAACGTCTCGGCGAGCAAGGGCTGATGGACGTCGCCCGCGCCGTCCTGGCCGCGGATCCCGATTGGTTCGTCGACGAGCTGATCGGCCGCGTCGAGGCACTGGCGGGGGCCAGCGGCGGTTTGGACGACGATGTCGCCATCCTGTATCTGGGATGGAACGACGAGAGGCGAGGACAGGACCAGAACCGATGACGACGACGACCGGGCGGCCGCCCCTGAGCACGCGGCTGACCGCCCAGGCCTGGTTCCAGCTGGTGCTGGCCGCGATGGTGCTGGTGGTGATCATCGGCACCGTGGCGGGCGCCCAGGTGATCGCACAGACCAACCGGGTGACCGATCGGCTGCTGGACAAGTCGTTGCCCGCGGCGGCCGAGGCCTACCGGTTGCAGAGTGCCCTGGTAGACCAGGAGACCGGACTACGTGGCTACGGCATCACCGCCGACCCGCAGTTTCTGCAGCCCTATCGGGACGGCATCCGAGACGAGGAGCAGTCGGTCACCCGCCTGCGGGAGCTGCTGGCCGGCCGGCAGCCACAACTCGACGAACTCGACGCCGTGGAGCAGTCCGCGCGGCGGTGGCGCACCGAGTACGCCGAGCCGCTGGTAGCCGCGTTGGCCTCCGGGACGACGCGCGGCATCGAACCGTCGACCCCCAGCCGCGGTAAACCACTGTTCGATGAACTCCGGACGCGCTTCGACGTCCAGAGCAACAGTCTCGCGGCGACCATCGCGCACGACGAAGACGAGCTCGCGCACACCCGCACGGTGCGCGACGCCGTGCTGGCCGGGATGGTCGTCGCGTTCCTGCTGACCGGTGTGCTGCTGACCGTGTTGATCCGGCGCTTGATCGCCCGTCCCCTCGGCTCCTTGACGGACGCGTCGCTTCGGGTGGCGGGCGGCGACTTCGATCATCACATCGACGTGCACGGCCCGGCCGACCTGGCGACCGTCGCGCACGCGGTAGAGAGCATGCGCCGCCGGATTGTCGCCGAGCTGGACTCCTCGCGTGCCCAGGAAGCCGCGCTGGCCGAGCAGAAAACCGATCTCGACCTGCAGGCCATGGAACTGCGCCGGTCCAACGCCGAGTTGGAGCAGTTCGCCTACGTCGCCTCACACGATCTGCAGGAGCCGCTGCGCAAGGTGGCGTCGTTCTGCCAGTTGCTGGAGAAGCGCTACGGCGACAAGCTCGACGAGCGCGGCAAGCAGTACATCGACTTCGCCGTCGACGGCGCCAAGCGGATGCAGGTGCTCATCAACGACCTGCTCACCTTCTCTCGTGTGGGCCGGATCACCGACCGCACCGAACCCACCGCCCTCGGCCAGTCCTTGGACAAGGCGCTGACCAACCTGTCCACCGCGATCGACGACACCGCCACCCGCATCCGTCGTCCGGACGAGCTGCCCGAGATCGTCGGCGATCCGACCTTGCTGACGATGCTGTGGCAGAACCTGATCGCCAACGCCATCAAGTTCCGTGAACCCGAGCGCGCACCGGAGCTCGAGATCACTTGCGAGCCGGGTGAGAACGGCAGTGACTGGCTGCTGTCGGTCTCCGACAACGGCATCGGGATCGCGCCCGAATTCGCCGAGAAGGTGTTCGTCATCTTCCAGCGGCTGCACAGTCGTGAGGAGTACAGCGGAACCGGCATCGGGCTGGCCGTCTGTAAGAAGATCGTGGAGTATCACGGTGGCCGGATCTGGATCGACACCGACTACACCGCGGGCGCGCGCTTCTGCTTTACCCTGAGCACCGCCGAATCCGACAGCGCCGCCCGCACCGCCGACCTCGCCGCCCGTGAAGGAGCAACCGCATGACCACGCCCAGCCAGCCCATCGACATCCTGCTGGTGGAGGATGATCCCGGCGACGAGCTGATGACGCGAGAAGCCTTCGAGGACAACAAGATCGGCAACACCCTGCATGTCGCCAGAGACGGCGAGGAGGCGCTCGAGTTCCTCTACCGCCAGGGCAGGCACGGGGGCGCGCCGCGGCCCGATCTGATCCTGCTCGACCTGAACCTGCCCAAGTACGACGGCAGGCAAGTGCTGGAGAAGATCAAAGCCGATCCCGATCTGGCCCACATCCCGGTGGTCGTGCTGACGACCTCCGCGGCCGAAGAGGACATACTGCGCAGCTACCGGCTGCACGCGAACGCGTACGTCACCAAACCGGTCGACCTCGATCAGTTCGTGGCCGCCATCAAGCAGATCGACGACTTCTTCGTCCAAGTCGTGCGGCTGCCGCGGCAAAACCTGTAACAGCGTTCGCCCGCGATACCACCGCGCCCCTGCCGGGCTGTGGCACAGCGTTTTACGAATCTCGCGCAATGCTCGGGCCCCGGCGGTTCTTCGGAACGAACCCCGCGATGAATGGGGAATGATCAGCGGGGTATAGCTTCGTGGAGCATGGCACACGCACGGCGAACACGGCCGCCGAGCCCGATGACGGTCCAGGTGCTCGACGTGACGGTACAGCGCACCGATCCCCGACAGGGAGGTAACGAGGTGACGGCGCATCGACGCCCTTGGCACGGCACGACGACGGCACGACCGGACCGCGACAGACGCACTCCGATCCCGGCGGCTGGTGCGCGCTCGTGAGCGCGGGCGAGCGGGTCCCGCTACCCAACGCCGTACCGCCCTTGGAGCTGGACTTTCCTGCCGAGGCGATGCAATTGGCGACTGTCCGGCATGCCCTCCAGGATTGGCTCACCCAGTGCGGGATGGCGGCCGCGCCGGCCTACGACGTGCTGCTGGCCGTCGGTGAGGCGTGTACCAACGCCGTCGAACACGGCCATCACGGTGACGGCGGCGCGGTCTGCTTGCGCGCGTCGATCGAGGGCGACGAACTTCGGGTGACCATCGCCGACAGCGGCCGATGGAAACAACCCGACCCGCAGGCGGATCCGCTGCGCGGGCGCGGCATGCCGCTGATTCGCGCGCTCATTCCGGACGTCACCGTCACCACCGGCGATTCCGGCACGGTGGTCGATCTGCGCACACACTTCTCGGAATAGCTTCCGGCTACGCCCGGCCGGGCCAGTCGTCCTGCGCGTCTCGCAGGCGGACGTTGTCGGCCTGCAGCCGGTCGTTGTCCGCGTGCAGGTCGGCATTCGCGTCCTCGAGGTCGAGAATCCGGCGAATCCCCGCCAGGTTCACCCCCGTGGCGACCAAGTCGGTGATCCGCCGCAACCGGGCGAGATCATTGCCGCTGTAGCGGCGGGTGCCGCCGTCGCTGCGCTCGGGAGTCAGCAACCCGTGACGCTCGTAGAGCCTGAGCGTCTGCACGCCGATCCCGGCCAGGCCGGCGGCGACCGAGATGCCGTACACCGCTCGGCCGGGCTCCGGCAGATGCCCCGAGTCGCCCCTCTCCTGCGTCATCCATCCTCACTTCTGGTTGTTCAACAGATTTCCTAGTTTAGCGCCTTGCACTCAACTTCTCTCGATGCTATAAAAAATCTATGCCAGATAACAGAGGTTACCTGGCCCCTACTACGGAGAATGGAGTGAGTGGAGGTGGCGACCATGCTGATGCGCACCGATCCGTTCCGCGATCTGGACCGTCTGACGCAGCAGGTGTTCGGCACGAAGGCGCATCCCGCGGTGATGCCGATGGATGCCTGGCGCGCCGGCGAGGAGTTCGTCGTCGAGTTCGACCTGCCCGGTATCGACCCCGAATCCCTGGACCTGGACATCGAGCGCAATGTGGTGACGGTGCGCGCCCGCCGTCCCGAACTCGACTCGGGGCGTGAGATGATCGCCGCTGAACGCGCCCGCGGCGTGTTCAGCCGTCAACTGTTCCTGGGCGAGAACCTCGACACCGACAAGATTCGCGCCGACTACACCGACGGCGTACTGCGACTGACTATTCCGGTCGCGGAGAAGGCCAAGCCGCGCAAGATCGAGATCGGTCGCGGCAACGGGCACAAGGCGATCGACGCCTGAGGCAGCCGCGGAGAAAGCGGGCCCGGATTCCCGGGCCCGCACCCGGACCGGAACGCGAGAGGCGTTACCGCACAAAGGCTATCCCTGCGAACGGAACACCTGATGGAGCACCCGATCATGACATTGACCGAACGGCACGACCCGCTGCTCGCAACGGCCGAGTCCAAAAGCGGAGGTTCCCCCGAAGCCGCGGTCGTCTGGCCCGATCCCAGCCCACTGGACGCCTGGTGGCAGCGGATCATGCACGCCGATCCGTTGCCCGACGCCGCGTGACCCGGGCCATCCTTTCGTGACCGGACGCCCCGACCACCGGACCGCGGCGGATTTCTGGCGCCGCGGCACGGTGGTCTGGTTCAACATCGAGAAGGGTTTCGGATTCCTTCAGCCCGCCGACGATCCCACGCAGGTCTTCGTCGAGTACACCAGTATCGAGACGACCGGATACAAGTCGTTGTACGCCGGCCAGCCCGTCCTCTTCACCGCCACCATGCGCAAGCGCGGCCCCGAAGCCACGGCGGTGCGCCCGCTGCTTCCGGACACTCGACCACGGCCACGGTGACCGGCGCGGCCGGAAGCGATCAGACGATAGTGCCGATGCCTCGTACGGCCGAGTTGTTCGAAGCTCGCTCGACTACCGCCCGCCGGTGCCGGACGGCATCGTCGCGCGCTCGTCGACGCGGTGGCCCCGACTGTCGCCGAGGCCGATTCCGACCATCGGAGGCATCGGCACCCTCGGCGGGACGGAAGCCCGGATTACTGATATAACCGGATATGCATGTCCGGTAGCGCCCGGATCTGGAGCAAGGTCACATCTCGGGAAAGTGGTCGCGTGACGAACTCGCCGCCCCCTGATCCGGTGCCGCCGCGCCGAAGGGCCGGGACTCCCGGCTTGAAGTTCGGAATCTACGTCCCCCAGATAGTCCCGGACTACGGAACGTTGTCGGGCCTCGCTCGAACGGCCGAGCACACCGGCTTCGACACCCTATGGCTGTTCGATCATCTCTATGCCCCCGGACTCCCCGACCACCCGGCGCTCGAGGCATGGACGACCGCCACCGCGCTACTGGCCGATACGACGACGTTGCGCGTCGGGACTTTGGTCCTGTGCAACAACTTTCGGCATCCCGTGCTGCTGGGACGCATGGCCACCACACTCGATGTGATCTCCGGGGGGCGGTTGGAATTCGGCCTCGGCAGCGGCTCGATCCGAGAGGAACACCGGCAAGCGGGGATGCCGTGGGGGTCGGCCGCGGAGCGGTCGGAGCGGCTGGGTGAAGCGCTCGAGATCATCTCCCGGATGTTCGCCTCGGAGCGCACGTCGTTTCGGGGTCGCCACTACCAAGTGACCGACATGCCCAACCTGCCGCGACCGATCCAGCAGCCGCGTCCCCCGATCCACGTCGGAGGCGCGGGACCGAAATACACGATGCCGCTGGTCGCACGCTACGCCGATGTGTGGAATGTGCCTACCTACGGATTGCGCGACTGGCCCACGCTCACCGCTGCGCTGGAAGCGGAATGCGCACGTATCGGCCGCGATCCGGCCCGGATCCGCAGATCGCATCAGGCGATCCTCGCGGTGGCCCCACACGAGCGCGATCTGCCCGCGTTGCAGACACGCATCCGCCGCCGTTTCGGCGCCGAGGCGTTCGGTGTCGAACACGGCTACGTCGGGACGCCCGCCATGCTGGTGGACCGCCTGGGCGAACGAGCACAACAAGGCATTTCGTCCTTCGTGTTCATGGCCGGTGCGAAACAGGCCGCCGAGACGATGGAACTATTCGCCGAAGAGGTCATGCCACAGCTGTGAGCGCGGACCGCGAGCGATACCCCCGGTCATCGAGCGCATAGCCGGGTCGCTGACCGGGAGCGGGATTCGACGCCGTCGAGGCCGGGCGCACGATGAGACTCGTGTCCGAGTTCTCCCATCCGGCGGCACGAGAAGCATTGGAGGCGGTCGGCGGCCCGTAGATCGGCACGCGGTCACCTCCGACGCACGTTGGACATTGCCCGACCGGCCATTTCCCTCTGCTTCGGCAGGTCGCTGCCGCCCGGGAAGCCCAAACCCGGACTGGCGAGCAACACCGGCGATACCGCCGGGAGACCGAGAGCCGGCCATCTTCGAGATTCATATTCTTATCGGCGAGAATGCTATTGCGGCGGCCTGATCGCCTTGGCCGCCGAGGAGGCCGTGCTCTCGCTTCTCCCTGGCGACAGCTCGAGTTTCCTGGGCCTGCGTTATCTGCTCGGCGCCCGGGTGGGCCCGGTGGTGGCCGAAGTGCGGGTCCACGAGGCTTTGGGCCGGGTCGAGCTGCGCGACAGCGGCAACGACAACCGGCTCACCACGCTGGCCACGGCGCGCGTCTTCGGCGTTTGACCGGCTTCAGCCCTGCGGCACGACGCCGCGCGGAAGAGTGAGCGGCAAGTCGTTGTAGGTCACGATGCCGGGGGCCGCTGCGACGACGACGGGAATGGCGTTGATCACCGGCATCGCGGTCATGATGTGCCCGAGGGTCATGAAATCGGCGATCGTCTCGGCCTCGAAATCCGGCGGCGGCAAAAAGCTGACCACGTTCTTCACCGTCGGGCGGCCGTCGACTCGCAGGACCCAGCCGTCCTGATCGATCTTCCAATCGGGCTCGAGCGTCTGCCCTTTGCGCCACCGGACGTTGATCTCGACGACGGTCCTGTCGCCGATCCGGCCCCTCCAGCTCGCATGCACACCGGCGACGCAGCCCGCCGGGATGGTCCACGATCCGAGATCCAGATCAGCTGTCGTCCGCGCGTATTCCGCGTCGCAGCGCACCTCGTCGAGTTCGACGCCGAGCGCGTCGCCGATCAGCCGCACCGCCTCGCCGAACACTCCGGTGCCGTGCGCGGTCATCGCGGGCAGGCCGGGATCGTCGATCGGCCTGCCGAATCCCACCGGCTTCTCGGTATCCGGCGAGTCGTAGAACGTAGTGTCCGCCGCCTCATCGACGGTCACCTTGTCGACCCGGTCGCAGATGCTCGCCGACAGAATGGCGAGCAGGTTGATGTACCCCGGGCTGATGCCCGAACCGAACATGGTGGAACCGCCGCGGCGGCATGCCTCGGCGATCCGGTCGCGCCCCTGCCCCTGGTTGTGGCCGGTGATGAACGAAGCGGTCGCGACGACGTCCACGCCCGAGGACAGAATGCGGACCAGCTCGTCCACGTCGATCCACATCGGGTTGTAGACCACGCAATCCGGCTTCAGCGCCAGCAGTGCGTCGACGTCGTCGGTGGCCGCGATACCGAGGGGGTCGATACCGCACAACTCACCGACGTCGCGGCCTACCTTGTCCGGCGACCACGCGTAGCAGCCGACGAGTTCGAGCAAGGGATTCGCCACGATCGCTCGCACCGAACTCTTCCCGACATTGCCGGTCGTCCACTGGACGACTTTGTAGGTAGCTGTGTTTGGCACGCGCTCAGCATAGGCCTCCCTGGCACACCGCAGAAGCGTAATTCTCGGATTCGAGAATTCAGTTTTCGGTACAGCGAAAGCCGCCGCAGGTGCGTAGCCGGCGTTCTAGATCACGGCGGGTACGCCGAGCACCGCCGGTGTAGCCACACCGACGCTGACCTGCACCCGGTTCTGGTAAAACGCGACGTGCCCACGCAGACGGCCCACCTGGCCGACGGGATCGTCATAGCTCCAGCACACGGCTGCCTCGCCATCGCCGTCGAAACGCCAGTAGGTCGCCTGGCCTTTGAACGGGCATCGGCTACTGCGCGAGTCGTCGCGCCGAAGCGCGACCCGCAAGTCCTCGCGCGGGAAATAGAACACCAGCCCGTGGTCCTGTTCGTCGACGAGCAGCGGCCGGGTCGTCTCGGCGACGAGCCGGCCACCGAGGCGCGCGGTGACGAGGTTACGGCGGCGGTGGATGTCGACGCGATAGTCGGGCCTGGCCGCGAAACCGGAGGACTCGACGTCCGCCTGTTGTTCACCCATTCGAAGACTCCTTCCCGAAGGCCGGCGAGGTTCAAAGCCGCGAACTCGCGGGGATCATGGCATGTTCCCGGCGCAGCGGGCGGATCATCGCCTCCTGTGTGAAGGAGGCGATCAGCCGGCCGTCCTCGGTGTGCACCTGACCGCGGACGTAGGACATGCCGGCGCCCACCTGCGTGCTCTCGTGGGAATAGAGCAGCCAGCCGTCCCATCCGACCGGCTCGTGGAAACTCACCGTCACGGTCATGACCGCCGTGGAGATGGTGTGGTGCGCCTGGCTGGTGCCGACACCGTCATGCGCGCGCATGGTCGTCGACACCGAGAGGTGACCGGTGAAGTGGGCGAGCAGCGCCTTGGCGAGATCGTCGCGGACCGGAATTGGTTCGTAGCGCAGCCAGGCGGACAACTCGGGCGGGCCGACCTCCGCGGGATCGTTCACGTCCGCGACATCGACGACGCGCAACTCGCGGCCCGCCATGGGCATATCGGCCGCGATCGACTCGGCGGGCCCGGTGACCCGCGGGGGCGGCGCATGATGCCGGATGACGTCCGATGCCGGCGTATCGGCCAGGATGGAGATCGAAGCGCAACGGCGCCCGTTCTGCTGCACCGCCACTGCCGCGGCGGCTATCGAACGCCCCTCGTGTGTCACGTCGACGAGGAACTCCACCGGCTCGTCCGGATCCACGACCCGGACGAACACGGCGTGCGCCGACCGGATCGTTCTGCCGGGAAGTCGTTTCGCGACCGCGACGATGGACTGGGCGAGCAACTGGGTGCCGTCGACCACCTTGCGCGATCCGCCGTCATTGGCGCCGACGAAAGTGTTCGGGCCGACCGGAACGACATCGAAGATCTCGAGCATCCGCGTCACGGAGGACTCGCCTGACTCGGACGTTTCCTCCGTGCCGCTCATCGCGTCGGCTCCCAGCCCGATCCGGTCGTGCTCGGTGTGCTTCATCTCGTTCCTTCTCTGCGGTGCCGCGGCCGAGTCCGGCGTGGCGGACCCGCCGTCACCCGGCGCAGCGCCTGCGCGTACTCCCCCGTGCCGGGATGGAAGCCCTCCAGCCACCAGGTCGCGCCCGCCGCCGCGATGGCCTCGACCGTGGCACAGGCGTGGTCGGGCCGGTCGGCGGGCGTCCGCCCGGTGATGACGACGTCGAAAGCGCCGGTGTCGAAACGATGTTCGGTGACAGCGCCGATCAGTTCGGTGACGATCTGCGGTGTCGGGCCGAAGGAGCCGTCGGATCCGACGATCATCGGTACGACACCGTCCCACCGGGCGGCACGCCGCAGCGGCGAGCGGTTGGGCCAGTTGCAGCCGATCCAGATCGGCGGACGTGGGCGCTGCACCGGGGTCGGGTGGAACGTGACGTCGGAGGCGCGCAGGTGTGCGCCGCGGAAGTCGACCTTCTCACCGGACCAGAGTTCGGTGAGCAGAGCCAGCCCTTCATCGAGCCGTCCGGCGACCTCACGTGGCTCGGCCGGTTCGCCCCAGGTGCCGTACTCGGCTTCCAGCGTGAAGCCGAGTCCTGCACCGAGCACCAAGCGGCCGCGGGAGAGCCGGTCCAGCGAGGTCGTCTGCCGCGCCAGCGTGCCGGGGCGGCGTCGTGCGACCGGAGTCACCAAGGGGCCGAGACGAATTCGGGTCGTCGCGTCCGCGATCAGGGTGAGCAGCAACCAGGGGTCCGCGACTTCGACGGCGCCGTAGGGAAACACCACGTGGTCCCAGACGAAGAAGCCGTCCCACCCCGCCTCCTCCGCACGCCGGGCCAGGTCGGCAACCTGACGCGGGTCGGCGAATTCGCCGAGGCAGGGCACACATAAGCCGTATCGCATGGCATTCTCATCCCCTGGCGTAGCTGAGCTACTTGAGCATGCTGCCCGCGTCGATCGGCAGCGGAACGCCGGTGACGAAACGGGATTCGTCCGAGGCCAGGTAGAGCACCGCGTTGCTGATGTCGACCGGCTCCACCCACGGGATCGGCAGGGTGTGGAACATCCGGCAGATCGGCTCGAGATCGGCCGGGCCCGGGTTCTCCAGGTCGGGACGGAACAGCTTGTAGGTGCCCTCGTTCATCACCATCGGCGTGTTCACGTGCGTCGGGTGCACCGAGTTGACCCGGATCGAGTGCTGGCCGAGTTCCACGGCGAAGGTGCGCATGAGACCCACGACGCCGTGCTTGGCGGCGACATAATGGCCCACGTTCGGGTACGCCTTGAGCCCGCCCACCGAGCTGGTCAGCACGATCGAACCACCGCGGCCGCCCGCGATGAGATGCGACGCACCGGCTTTCACCGTCTTCCACACGCCGCCGAGATTCACGCCGATCATGTCGTCCCACAGGTTCTCCTCGAGGTCGAGCAGTTGCCCGCCCTCGTTGCCGATACCCGCGTTCGCGACGATGACATCCAGCCGCCCGAGCTGCTCGACGCCGGTGTCGACAGCGGACTTCAGCGCGGCGTAGTCGCGCACGTCCACTTCGGCGGTGAACACGCGCCTGCCCTCGGCTTTGACCAGATCGGCGGTGGTCGCGAGATCTTCGGGCGTGGACATCGCGAAGGGCACGTTGTCGAGCTGCTTGCAGACGTCGACGGCGATGATGTCGGCGCCCTCCTGCGCCAGCCGCACCGCGTGGCTGCGGCCCTGGCCGCGCGCGGCGCCGGTGATGAACGCGACCTTTCCTTCGACCCGTCCGGTCATGGTTACCTCTATTCGTCGTGCCGCCGAAACGGCTTGCTCGTGAACTACGCCGGTGCGAGGGGTATTCGCGCCGGTTCACTCAGGGATTGGGAGTGAAGGTGATGTGCAGGTCGGTGAGCCCGCGCAGGATGAAAGTGGGTTCGTAGGTGTAGTCACGCTGCCCGGCCGGGCCGTGCCGGTCCGCATCGATCGAGATGTCGAGCATCCGGTCCAGGATTCGTTCGATAGATACCCGGCCTTCGACGCGCGCCAGCGGGCCGCCGGGGCAGGAATGCACGCCACGGCCGAAAGCCATGTGCTCACGGAAATTCGGGCGGTTCAAACGGAATTCGTGCGGATCCTCGAAACGACGCGGATCACGATTTGCCGCACCCGGGCAGACCATCACCGTCGACCCCACCGGAATATCGGTGTCACCGATCGTCGTCGCCCGCTTCGCCAAGCGGAAACCGCTCTTCACCGGCGAGTCCATCCGCAGCGTCTCCTCGATGAACACCGGAATGAGGCTGCGGTCGGCCCGCAACCGCGCCTGCACCTCGGGATGATCACCCAGGATCCGCAACGACGCGCTCAGCAACTTCGCCGTGGTCTCCTGCCCGGCTCCGAACAAGAAGGTGGCCGAACGCACGACGTCGATGACCTCGGGCGTCGATCCGTCCGGGTACTTCGCCAGCGCCAGCGACGTCAGCACATCGTCACGTGGCTCACGCCGCCGGTCACTGATATACGAGCTGAATTTCTCGTCCAGCCACTCCAGCGGATTGCTCGACACGATCTCGTTGTCGATCGCACCGACTCTCGACCCGGGACGCTCGGCGCCGAGCGCGATGCGGAACTCTTCGTGGTCCTCCTCCGGCACGCCGAGCATGTCGGCCACCACCAGCAAGGAGAACGGCTTGGCGTACTCGGCGAGGAACTCACACCGCCCGCGCTCCAGGAACTCGTCGAGCTGGCGATCGGCCAGCCGCCACATGAAGTCCTCGTTCTCCTTCAGCCGCGCAGGCGTCAGCAACCGATTGAGCAGCGAGCGCGCATAGGTGTGCTGCGGCGGGTCCATCGTCACCATGTGCTCGAACATCGGCAACTGATTCCGATGCCGCTCGATCAATTCGGTGATGTCGTCACCCTCGACCTCGAACGGCAACGGGGGAAACGGTCCTCCGACCGCGATCGCCGAGGAGAACACATCGGCGTTCTTGAGCACCGCGGTCGACTCCTCGTACCCCGTCACCGCATACACGCCGTACCGGGACTCCTGCGTCACCGGGCATTTCGCGCGCAGATGATCGAAATACGGGTGCGGGTCCGGAACGAGCGCCGGATCGGTGAAGTAGTCGACCGAATCGAAGTCAGTCATGTGCAGCACTCCTGGAGGGATAGAAGCAACCTTCTCGATGGTAACAGTACTCTTCATATATGCGAATACCATTCTCACGAGGGTGCGCCGGTAATCGGTGGATCAGTTATCAGGGCAGGTAGACGCGGCTCGCCAGCCAACGGCCGCCGACGAGTTCCATGGTCATGACGACCCGGCTGCGATCGACCCGCGGATCCGTCGAAGCGGTGTTGGTCACCGTTTGGTCGATGAACAACAGGACTTCGACTTTCGTCTTCGTCGCCGACTTGACCGCGGCGTCGAGCACCGTGCCTTTACCGGTCGCCTTGTTGTCCAGCAGCAGCTGCCGCAGCTGTCCGCTGGAGCGGGTGTACATGTCCCGGAACTCACCGGTCGACCCGTCGAGCACGGCGCCGAAATCGTGATCGAGCGTGCCCGAGTCCACGCTCGTCAGCGTGACGGCATACGAGCGCGCCGCGGCGAGCCCGGCCTCGGCCGCGGCATCCACGTCACGCTCCGTCTTCAGTTGCCATCCCAGGACTGCCGCGGCGACGACAGCCGCGACCGCGACCGCCGCGGTCACGGGCAGCAGGCCGCGGCGAATCAGCGGGAGCACCCGGGACATCCGGTCCGGCCGCGTGCTCGCGCTCGGCCGCGGGTCGGCCGCGGCGTCCTCGGCGGGCTGCTCGGTCCGGGCGGCGTCCGTCGTGGCGGCTGCCTCCTCGGCTTCGTCGTGGCCGGTCGACGGCTTCTCCTCAGTCGCTACCGATGTCCCGGTTTCGCTGTGACTCATGGTGCTTCCTTTCTCCGGTCATCGCCGCGGCGCGGGCGGCGGGGGTGGCAGCGGCGGTCCCGCGAATGTCAGCGGAAGCGACAGCGGCCCGATCGGTGTGGGGGTGGCCTGCTGGTCCGCACGCACGCCCGGCGGCGGACCGTCCGGAATTTCCTCGCCCGGTGGGCGGGGCGCGTTGCGCGCGCCGCGGATGAGCACCGAGGGATCGCGGTTGGGACAGGTCGTGTACAGGTAGGGCTCGGGGAAGTCCGGCAGTGACGGCGGGTGCCGGGGCAGGTCGTAGTCGCAGGTGTACCGGGGATACAGATTCACCAAACCCCATACGCCGCCATCGTGGAACGCCACGCCGATCGCGTCCAGCGTCGAGCCGGAGCGCTCGGTCGGGAAGAAGAACTCCTGGAAAGCGGGCACTCGTTTCGACGTCGTGTCGGCCACCACCGCCAGGTTCGCCAGCAGGCTCGCGCCCGCGGCGGAGTTCTCCGCGAGTACGGCGTCCAGCGCGCGCAAGGTTCCCGGTGCCGCTGCGAGCAACTCGACATATCCGCCGGATTTCTGCTCGACACCACCGAGCAAGGCATTCGCGTCGGCGGCGAATCTGCTCAGACCGGGACCGAAATCACCGATCGTCGCGAGCACCGACCGACTGTCGCGCAGCAGGCTCACCGTTTGCGGAAGCACCGAATCCAGGGTGGAGACCAGGAATACGCCGCCGTCGAGGATGTCGGCGAGTTTGCCCGGCCCCTCCGGGCTCACTCCGAGCTCGTCCACGATGGCCGCCAGTTCCGCGGGATCGACCTGAGCCAGCGCCGAATCCAGTTGGGTGAGCGTCTTCCACAGCGGTGTCGGCGTGGTCGTGCGTTCGACCGCGATCTCGGCGCCGTCGGCGAGATACGGTCCGTCGTCCCGGGTGGGACGGAAGTCCAGGTATTGTTCGCCTGCCATCGAAAGGCTCGCCACGCGCACCTCTCCCTCGGCGGGCACGCGCGCGTCCGCGTCGACGGAGGCGACCGCGACCAGGCCGGTACCGGTCAGCTCCACCGACTCCACCCGCCCGATCGGCACCCCGCGCAAGGTGACCTGCCGACCGGCCAGCAGACCGCCGGAATCGGCGAGGTGGACCCGCACGGTGATCGTCGAGGCCACCGGATCGACACCGAGCGCGCCGAAGACCAGATAACCCACGCCCACCACCAGGGTGAGCACCAGCGCGGTCGCGGAAAGGGCCGGACGCCTGGCTCGTCCCGCGCGCACTGCCGTCACCAGCACCCGCGCGGGCATCTCCAGTGCCCTCGCACCCGCCGCGCGCAGGCGGGTCGACGTGCTCATCGGCCACCTCCGGTCACCCGCTGCTGGAGCCTCAGCAACGTGTAGGTGAGGCTCCCGACGAACGCCGCCCAGTCCTCCGCGCCGGGCACCCGGCTCTCCGGATCACCGGTATGGTTCGGGTCGGGCAAGGCGCCGATCGCCAGATCTCGCATGTCGGCGTCCACGCTCGCCGACGTGCTCGTGGTGATGGCGATGATCGGTCCGAGCATCGCGTTCATCGCCGCCACGCTCGCGTTCGGGTCGGTCGCGGCGGCATCGAGTTCGGCCGCGATCCGGTTGATGTCGGCGACCATGCCGGTGGTGGCGGCGCCGTTCAGTCCGGGGAATTTCGCGAGCTGCCCGCTGATCTGGTCCACTCGGCGCACGAGGTCCAGCGCTTGCCTCGCATTGTCCCGCAGGGTGGTCAGCGCGGGCCCGGCCGCGAAGACCACGTCATCGATCGTCCGGCGCTGGGCGTTGAGTTGCACCGCGAGCCGGTCGATCTGGGCCAGGGTGGTTCGAATGTCCTCGGAGCGGGCCGACAGCGCCTGGACTACCCGGGTCGACTGCTCGATCAAGGCGCCGACCCGGTCGCCGCGATCGCCGACCGCTTGCCCGAGACCGTTGACGATGGTGGTGAGATTGCGGATCGCGCCACCGTTCACCAACAGGGAGGCGGTTGTCAGCAGCTCCTCGATGGTGGCGGCGGCGGCCGTGGCATCGCGAGCGATGCTGTCGCCATCGCGTAGGGCCGGCGTCTCGGGTGTGGCGTCCGCCGGTGCCGTGAGCGAGACGAAGACATCGCCGAGCGGAGTGGCGGTGCGCAGTTCGGCGCGCGTCCCGAGCGGCAGGATCACGCGTTTCCCGATGCTCATCGTGACGACCGCGGTGAAGTCGCGCACCGCCATGCCGGTCACCTCGCCGACATCCGCCCCAGCGAGCCGGACCTTCGCCTTTGCGGGCAGGTTGAGCGCATTGGCGAAGTCGGCATGGATGGTGTAATTCGCGCCTCCGACGCCGGGCGCGGGCAACGGGAGGTCCTCCAGCCCGACCGAACACGCCGTGGTCGTCGCCAGTACCGCCGCGCCGAGCGCCGCCGCGCGAATTCCTCGTTCCCAGTGCCTCATCGCGGCAACCTCGACATCGCTTCGAGCATGTCGGTGAGCCCGAAATCCGGCCCGAAGTCCTGCAAAGTACCGGTCGCACAACCGAGCTGGCGCAGGCCCAGGATGTTGCACACCTCTTTGACGAGCTGACTGTCGAAGAACACCTTGTCCAGCAGCGCGTGCACCCGCACGCCGCGATGCTCGAAATCGACCGCTTTGTAGGCGTTGTTCAGCAGCAGCGGCGTCACGTCGATGAATTCGGCCAGCTCGCGCCGGTAGTCGGCGAGTGCCCGCGTCACCGTGTTCGCGTCGGACACCGTGGCCGCGAGGCTCCCGGCGTTGTGCGTGAGCAGATCGCTCGCCTGCAGCAGGATCTGGTTGATCTGCGCACCCGTGTCGCCGGCGCCGATATCGAGGTCGGCCAGCACATCGCCCAATTGCCCGGTAGCGGTGCCGAATTCGCGGATCACGCCCTCGTTGTCGGCGACCGCGCGCATCAGCGTGGCCAGCTGGTCGAGGATCCGGGTGATCGAGTCGCGGACCTCGGCGCCGCCGTCGTCGCCGAGGCGTATCGCGGCGGCCAGTTCGTCCATGGTCGCACGCAGCTGCGGGCCGCTGCCGGTGGTGATCGCCGCGGAGACGCCGAGCAGCTTCGCGATCGGACCGTCGCCGGGTTGCGCGCCCTTCAGCTCGCCGCTTATCCGATCGGCCGCGCCCAGCAGACGATCGAACTCCACCGGAGTCCTGGTGTGGTCGATATCGATCCGAGCGCCGTCGGCCAAAGTGGGGCCGCCCCGGTAGGCGGGGGTGAACTCGACGTGACGATCGGTCAGCACCGACGTCGACAACGTGACGGCTGTCGCATCGGCGGGGATGTCCACGTCGGCGTCGATCTTCATCGTCACCTCGACATGCGAACCACGCGCGACAACGTCGGTGACCTCGCCGACCGGCATGCCGAGCACCGCCACCGCGTTGCCGACGTAGAGACCGGCGCCGTTGTCGAACGAGGCGGTCACCGTCTTTCCGCTGTCGCGCAAGCCCACCGCGTCACCGGCGCATCCGGCCAGCGCACCGACCAGCAGCACCGCGCCGAACCGGATCAGAAGACCTATCCCTCTCATTTGCAGTCCTTGAAATACGGAGGCAGATTCGCCTGCTGGGCGCGGCTGCCGATAGCGCACATCCAGGAATCGACCAGCGGACCGGCCGACGAGGTGAAATCGACCTCGTTGCCGGTACCGGAGGCGTTGGCGAAATTGCGCACCGGAACGGGCAGGATCTCCAGCGTGTTCCGCAGCAGTTGATCGTTGCGGGCGAGGCTGCCGAGCAGTCCGTTCAAGCCGGTGATCAGCTCTTCGAGCTTCGGACGGTCGTCGACCACGAGCGCGCGGAGTTGGTCGGCGAGACGCCGCGTGCCGTCCATCAGTCGCTGGATGGCGTCGCGGCGGGAGACGATTTCGGTCAGCAGGTCGCGGCCCTGAGTCGTGATCGTGCCCAGGTCGGCACGCTGCTGGGTGACCACCGTGGTCAACCGCTGGGTGCCGGCCAGCAGCGCGCCCAATTCCCCGCGGCGATCGCCGATGATCGCCGACAGCGCGCGCATGTTCTCCAGCAGTCCGGGCAGCACCGTTGGCACACCGTCCAGCTGGGTGGCCAAGCCGTCGAGCGACTTGCTGATCTGCGCGGCATCGATCCGATCGAAGGTGACCGTGGCGTTCTCCAGTGCACGCTGCAGGTCGTAGGGGACGGTGGTATGGCTCAACCCGATTCGTCGGCCGGGCAGCGAACCCTGCCCCGCCGGGCGCAGTTCCACGTAACGAGCGCCGAGCAAGGTGGTCAGCTTGATGGCGGCCCCGGTCTCCGACCCGAGGGACACGCTCTTGTCGACCTCCAGGGTGACCACCACGTGGTCGCCGACCAGCCGCTGCGTCTCGACGGTCCCCACCGGCACGCCGGCGATGCTCACCGAGTCGCCCGGGCGGATCCCGGCCGCTTGGGCGAATTCCGCCTCGTAGGACACCTTTCCGACGCCCAGCGCGTTGACCCCCAGCGCGGCGCCGAGGGCGGTCAGCAGCACCACCAGCGCCGCCACGCCCAGCGTGGCACGCGGGTGGCTCTCGATCGGTTGCCTTGCTGTCGAAACAGCCTGTCTTGCGAACTTTTTCAATCTCATACTCTCACCCGCAGATCGGTGATTGCTGGGGCTTCCCGGTGGCCGACGCGAGCCCCACCACGGTGGGCACTAGCGTCGTCAGGCTGGGTAACAGGTCGACGCCGAAATTGCACAGATAGGTGCCGAGGTAGGCGCCTTCCTGACTCACCCTGGCCAGGCCCTTCATCAGGGCGGGCAGATTGAATCCGAGATAGGCGAAATTCTCCTTGTTCTCCATGAAGTGCCGGGTGAAACCCGGTTCTCGGTACAGCATTTCGTCGAGATCGGGTTGCACCCCCGCGACTACGCCCGCCATCCGGTCGGTCACCGTCGCGGCGGTGGTCAGTGTGCCGAGCAGCTCGTCGCGGTGCCGCGCGAGCCCGTCGATGATCGAGCGTGACCGCGCGATGAGCGAGCTCACCTCGCCGCTGTGCACGGCGAGATCGCCCACCACCTGATTCAGGTTGGTGATGACGGCGCCGAGCACCTGGTCCGGTCCTGCGAGCGATTGGGCCAGCGTCGATACCTGCTGGATCAGCAGCACCACCGAGGTGTTGTCGCCCTGAAAGGCCTTGATCAGGGCACCGGTCACGTTGTCGACCTGTTTCGGGTCCAAGCCGCCGAACAGCGGCTCGAATCCGTTGAGCAGCGCGGAGATGTCGAACGAGGGCTCGGTGTGCTCGAACCGGATCTCCCCGCCGGGCCGCAGCGGTGCGGGATCACCGAAATCGGCCGGCGAGAGACCGAGATACCGCTGACCGATGACGTTCTGGTAGGTGATCGACGCCTTGGTGTTGCCGGACAGCTGCTGGGCGTCCTCGACCCGGAACCGCACCCGGGCTCGCGTGCCGTCCAACTCGATCTTGTCGACGCGGCCGACCCGGACTCCGGCCATGCGCACGTCGTCGCCGGCCCGTAATCCGCTGACATCGCTGAACACCGCCGAATAGGGGTGGGCACCCCCATCGACACCGCGGTCCAGGGTCACGAAGGTGACCCAGAGCAGGCCGACCGCGACGGCGACGAACAAACTCACCCCGACCAGGGAACGGCGATAGCTCATCGAGCGCCTCCAGGAAACGGGCCGTCGCCCAGCAGGGGCGCGAGGATCGACTCCGCGCCATCGGCCTCGCCGATCAGTACACGACGGATCAGCTCTTGCAGATCCGCGGGCAGGACGGGCGGGGGTGGATAGGTCCGCGGGTCCATCGTGGGCGGCAGCTCCTGAGTGGGTACGGCGGTGGGCGCCGTACTACAGCTCGGCGCGGCCAGCTCGCCGTAGTGTGCGCAATCCGCCCGGGTGTAGAGCGTGTGCGGGGTGAAGCGGAACTGGAACTTGCCTCGCCCGCGGGGGCTGTCCTGGTTCCAGAACTCGGTGAACCACTGGTCGGACAGTTTCTTGATCCGGACGACGATCGGCCCGAACGCCGGTGAGCCCTCGGCGAACACATCGAGAACCGGGCCCATCTGGTCGACCAGGGTGACGATCTGGTCGGTGCGCCGGTCCAGCGTCTCGCCGACGGTGGACAGGCTCGTGCCACCGGCCGAGAGGAGACCGACGAGTTGCTGGTTGTGCTCGGCGAAGGTCCGCATGGGTATGACCGCGTGGTGCAGCGCGTCGAGCAGATCGGGCGCGGAGGCGTTCAGTCCGCGCACGGCGGCGGCCATCAGGGTCAGCGTGGGCGGCCCGCCGTCCGGGGTGAGCAGCGCGTCGAACTCCTTGGTGATGCGTTCGAGTTGCGCGCCCGCCGCCACGATGTCGGCGCCACGACGATCGGTCGCCGTCGCGACCGCGGCGAGCACACCCACCGTGTTGCTCGCGCCGATTCGCGCCGTGCTCGCGATGATCTCGCGCAGTTTGGTGAGGGCGGTCTGCAGTTGCACAGTCGAAAGGCTGCCGTCCTGGCGGATCTCGGCATCAGCGGTCAGCGCGGCGCCGGGCCCGTTGTCCACCAATTGCACCGACGACACGGCGAAAACGTTGCTCGGGACGACCCGCGCGGTCACCGTCCGGGGAATTCGCGCCACCGCGGAGGGATCCAGCAGCAGCCGCACCCGGTTCGGGCCGCTGCCGACGGCCGGTGCGACCTCGGCCACCGTGCCGACCAGCATCCCGCGGAATTTCACGTCCGATCGTGCGGGCAGTCCGTCGCCGAGCTGCTCCAGCAGGGCGGTCACCTCCACCTTGTCGTCGAAGCGGCCGGTGGACTTCATCAGCAGCACCGATACGACCGCCACGGTGACCACGATGAGAATCAGTCCGCGCACGAGCAGCGCGACCACCGAGGGGCCACGCCCGTCCTTCTCGAACAGGATCGACATGGCTATCCTCCGAGCCTCGCGCTGGCGCCGATGCCCCACAGCGCAACCGTGAGCAGCAGATTGACGACGATCATCAGCGAGATCGCCGCTCGCATCGCCCGGCCGGCGGCGATGCCGACGCCCTGCGGGCCGCCGGCGGCGTAGAAGCCGTAGTAGCACTGGACGGTCGAGGTGAGGACGACGAAGACGACGGCTTTGATCAGCGAGTAGACGATGTCGGGCCCGTTGAGCACCAGTTGGAAGTAGTGCTCGTAGGTTCCCGCCGACAGGCCGCCGGACAGCCCGACCACCACCCGCACCGCGATATAGTTCACCGCCAGGCACACCACGTACAGCGGGATCATCGCCAGCACCGAGGCGAGTATCCGGGTACTGACCAGGTAGGGGATGGAGCGGATACCCATCGACTCCATCGCCTCGATCTCCTCGGCGATCCCCATCGCGCCCAGTTGCGCGGTGAACCGGCAGCCCGCCTGCGCCGCGAATGCCAGCGAGGCCATGATCGGAGCGAGTTCGCGCGTGGAGGCGGTCGAGGCGATCAGCCCGATCGTCGGCTCCATCCCGAGCAGATGCAAGGCGTTGTAGCCTTCCAAGCCGACGATAGCCCCGCCCGCGGCACCCAGCACGATGATGACCCCTGCGGTCCCGCCACCGACGACGACCGAACCGTTGCCCCATGTGACATCGGACAGCAGGCGCACGAACTCGGTTCGGTAGTAGCGCAACATCACCGGAATCGAGAACAAGGCGCGCAGGAAGAACGTCATCATGTGCCCGAGGCGCATGACCGCCGTGCCCAGCTGGGTGAAGCTCCGCAGCGCGAGGCGCGTCCCCGGCGGGCGATAGGGCGCGGCCATCACAGCCCCTGCCTGGGGAGCAAGATCATCGACAGCTGCGTGACCGCGACGTTCACGCTCATCAACAACAGGATCGACGCGACTACGGTCGAGTTGACCGAGTTGGCCACGCCCGCGGGACCACCCTTGGTCGACAATCCCTTCTCGCACGCCACAACGGCCACGATGGCGCCGTACACGACAGCCTTGAACAGGGTCAGCACCAGGTCGCTCACGGTCGCGAACGACGCGAAGGTGGTGACGAAACTGCCGGGCGCGCCGCTCTGGACGAAGACGTTGAACAGGTATCCGGCCAGGAAGCCGACGAAGCAGACGACACCGGTCAGCGACACGCCCACCACCACCGCGGCGGCCAGGCGCGGCACGACCAGTCGCCGTACCACCGATACCCCCATCACCTCCATCGCGTCCAGCTCGTCCCGGATCTTCCGGGAGCCGAGGTCCGCGCAGATGGCCGAGCCGACCGCCGCGGCCATGAGGAGCGCGGCCACCATCGGCGCCCCCTGCCGGATGACCGCCAACCCGCTCGCTGCGCCCGCCAGCGAGGTGGCGCCCACCTGCCCGGCCAGCAGGCCGAACTGGATGGACAGCGTCACCCCGATCGGCAGCGACACGAAGATCGTCGGTAACACGGCCGCCGAGGCCATGAACGCGGCCTGCCTGACGAACTCCTCGAACGCGAAGCGCCCGGTGACAACGTCCACGCACAAGTACTGCAGTGCGCGCACGCCCAGAACGAACTGTCCGCCAACGGTTTCCAGGGCGGTGATCGGATGCCGGCGCAGGTAACCGCGGCACCACGCGGTGATCGCCCGAGTCGCCCACCTCTCCGGCGGCGCGCCGCCGTCGGCGGCGACGCGCGTATCCGCGCGTGCGTCGGCTTCTCGGGGAATCATCATCGATCTCGAAACTCTCCAGGTCCGCCACTCATCGCCCGCCGCGCGAAACAATCCGAAACAGTTTGTTCCCTGCGACGGCCGCACTGATGTGAAGAAATAATCGGACATTCGAACGGTCCAGTGACTGCCGCGCTTCCGAAGGGTCGGAAATCCGCGCTCGAGACGTCGGCCCGTCTACCCGACTCGAATCTCGCCCCGAGTACCGCTCCGGCAACGAAGCGTCACATCGCTATTGTGCGGGCAGCCACATCACGAGTCAATAGCGGAAAAACTTTCGTGATTTTGCCGGACAGTGGTGAATAAAATTCGACCCCACGATGAAAGCACCAATAGAGTGGCAGGCCACTATCCTGCCACTCGAACGGGCGGCGCTTCCGTCGTCCGGAAAGGCTCGTTTACCGAACCTGCCGCCGTTATTTCGGCAACCGAGCCGTCATGCGAGAAATTGCGCACGCACCACGAAATCGGTGCAGCGGATCGCGCGCCGTGTCACCACGAGCCCGCACGGACCTCCTGACTACCTGGTGTCCATATGTCGGTACCGCACAGCATCGAATCGCACGGCCGGGACCAGCCCCGACACCGGATGCCGAGCGGGTGCTCAGCAAGATGCTGTGCACATGCATAGCATGTGCCGAGACAACGCGTCAATAGAAGCGTTTGCTGGTATTACGATACGAATCGACCCCACGACCGGATTTCTCGAAGGAGGACGGCGCATGCCATCGCCCCGCAGGATCGGAGCACCCGACGCCAGGAATCGCAGCGTCCTGCTCGACGCCGCTGAACAACTGCTGCTCGAGGAGGGCTGGGCAGCGGTGACCTCCCGTCGGGTGGCCGACCGCGCCGGACTCAAACCGCAGCTGGTGCATTATTACTTCCGCTCCATGGACGAACTTCTCCTGGAGATCTTCCAGCGCCGCGCCGAGCAAGGACTCGAACTCCAAGCCGAGATGATGAAATCCGACAAACCGCTGCGCGCCCTGTGGGATTTCAGCACCGACCCGGCCGCGGTGCGCTTCACCATGGAATTCGTCGGCCTCTCCAATCACCGGCCTGCTATACGTGCGGCGGTGGCCGATTACGCGGAGCGATTCCGCACCATCCAGACGGCCGCGCTGCAGCGGATCCTGAACGAATACGAATTCGACACCGCGCGATTTCCACCCGCGGCGATGGCGGTGCTGATGACCAGCGTTTCCCGGGTGGTGGTACTCGAGCGGGCGCTGGGCATGTCCGGCGGGCACGCCGAAGCCTTCGAGCTGGTCGAGCGGGAGATCGAGAAACTCGAAGGCGAGCGCGATGCCGGACCGGAATCCACCTGATTGGCGCCGCGACCGGCCGCCGTCAGCGCGCCGGAACGAGATCCACCTCGCACCGATAGGTCGGCGGCCGGAGACCACCCGTCCGGAACATCTCGCTCGACGCCACCGCCTCGGCCGGAACTCCGGCCGCAGTGAGAGCGCACGACTTGAAAGCCCGCGCCGCCATGCTCATTCGATGCTGCGCGGGGCCCACGCGGTTATCGAGCTCGGCGGGCAGGTCCGCACCCCACACCGCGACCTCGGTGAGCCCGCGATCGAGGCAGTCGAGCACTCCGTCGCGCACCCGGCCATCGGACCGGTACGTCTCCGCGGCCACTGCGACCGCCGTGGGCCAGGTGTCGTGCACAGGGGCCGCCAGCGACTGCTCCAAGTCGAGCACCGTTGCGCCGAGAATCCGCAGCGGACGCACATTCACGTGGTCGGAGACCAGCACCGTCACCTCCCACCCCGCGGTGGTGCGGTCGAACAACCAACCGCCCGCGTGGCGGATCACCTCGGTCGCGCTCGGCGCCACGACCGCCAAGCGGTAGCGCAGCGGATGCCGTCGCGCATGGGCTCGCCACCGTGCGACGGAGTGGAGTTCCCGAACACCTCGGTCAACGGAATCGACGGATCGTCTGGCCATGGTTACTCATCCCGTTATCGAACATGCAGTTCTGGCAGGCCCGACCGCGAAACCCGCGCGGGCACCGGTGGCCGCGCCGACACTGGAATCGGCCCAGCCATCGCCTCGACGGCGCCCGCACGTCGAGCCGAACGGTCGATGCGGAGAGCGGACAGCGCACCAGGGCTGGTGACGCAGCGCCGTCCACTCCACCGGAAAACCTACCGATCACACCGTAAGTCGGTTCTCCAGCTCTGATAATCTACTTGCACATATGCACTATGTGATTTACATCACTTGCCGACCTCCGGCGCCGGTCCACCCACCCGCTCCATGCCGAGGCACGACCGGGAATCACTTGACGCGATTCATCACTCGTTCGGCAGCCCGCCAATGCTCGTCGGCCACCCAGAGCCGGGCGAACGCCTCGACAGCCTCCTCCGGGGGTGCACCACCGACCACCCGCTTGATCGCGCCGGCCGACGCGTTCACCAACGATCGAGCCGTGGCGCGCCAGCCTTTGTCGAACTCGGCGCGTGGTAGCACCATGTCCACCAACCCGACCCGCTCGGCGGACGCGGCGTCGAGGATGGTTCCCGCGCCCGCGAGCATCAGCGCCCGGCCCGGACCGACCAGCCGGGCCAGCCGCTCGGCGCCACCCCAGGCGGGCATGATCGCCAGCGACACCTGGTTGAACCCGATCTTGATGTCGTCGGCCGCGATTCGGATATCCGCGGCCACCGCCACCTCTGCACCACCGCCGAGCGCGTGCCCGTTCAGCGCGGCGATCACCGGACCGGGGAACGCGGCGAGCCGGTCGCAGATGCCGCGCATCCGCCGGGCCATGCCCGCCGCCTGCTCCTCGGTTCGCAGGGCGGCGAGTTCCTTCAGGTCGCCGCCGGAGACGAAGGCACGGTCTCCCGCGCCGGTGATGACCAGCGCCCCGGCTTCGGAAGCGGCGTCGATCGCCTTCTCCAGTTCGTCCATCGTGCCCGGCGCGATGGCATTGCGTGCATGCGGGCGATTGATCGTGACGACCGCCAATCCCGCGTCCAACTCGAGCTCGACCATGCCTTGTTCTCCCATTAGGAAATGTGATTCTCTATTTTAGAGAACAATATACGTATCTCGCGCGGCGCACCGCCACGGGATGGGAGTTCGACGATGCGCAAGATCCCCCTCGACCTGGTCCATCGCTACCAGGAGGAGGGCTGGTGGACCCCGGAGACGATCGGTGAACTCCTGGCCGACGGGCTGGCCGCCGTGCCCGACACCGCCTTTCGCGTTCACTCCGCGGTACGCCCTTGGTCCGGCACCTTCGGGGAGGTCGAGACCGTCGCCCGCAGGCTGGCCGCCGGATTGCGCCGCCACGGCGTCGGCCCGGGCGACACGGTCGCCTTCCAGCTGCCGAACTGGATGGAAGCGGCGGCGGTGTTCTGGGCGTCGGCGTTCCTCGGGACGACGGTGGTGCCGATCGTGCACTTCTACGGACGCAAGGAGGTCACCTACATCCTGTCGGCCGTCCGGCCGAAGGTCTTCGTGACCACCGATCAGTTCGGCAACACCGAGTTCGCTGCGAACCTGCGCGACGCCGTCCCGATCGTCGGCGTGGTGGGCAAGGATTTCGAGGACCTGCTCGACCCGGAGCCCATGCCGGGGATCATTGCCGTCGACCCGGCCGGCCCCGCGCTGATCGCATTCACCTCCGGCACCACCCGCGCTCCGAAAGGAGTGGTACACAGCCACCAGACACTCGGCCACGAGACCCGGCAACTCGCCGGCATCTATCCGGCCGATCGTGGCGACCAACTGACCGGCGCGCCGGTCGGTCACTTCATCGGCATGGTGAACGCCTTCCTGATCCCGGTACTCGACCGGATGCCGATCAACCTCCTCGATGTCTGGGATCCGGGGAAGGTGCTCGAGTTGATGCGCACCGAGCTGCTCACCGTGGGCGGCGGCGTGCCCTATTACGTCACCAGCCTGCTCGACCATCCGGACTTCACCCCCGAGCACTTGCCGCACCTGCGCTACGCAGGTCTGGGTGGCGCGGCGGTGCCCACCGTGGTCACCACCCGGCTGGCGGGGGTCGGCATCACCGTGTACCGCTCGTACGGCAGTACCGAGCATCCCTCGATCACCGGATCGCACCACACAGCGCCCGAGGCCAAGCGGCTGTTCACCGACGGCGACGCACTGCCCGGGGTGGAGTTGCGATTGGCCGAGGACGGCGAAATCCTCAGCCGCGGACCGGATCTGTGCCTCGGCTACACCGACGCCGAACTCACCGCGGCCGCCTTCGACGACGAGGGCTGGTATCACACCGGCGACATCGGCGTGCTGGACGCGGACGGTTACCTGACGATCACCGACCGTAAATCCGACATGATCATTCGCGGCGGCGAGAACATCAGCGCGCTCGAAGTCGAGGAAGTGCTGCTCACCCTGCCCGGCGTGACCGAGGCGGTGGCGGTCGCCGTGCCCGACGCCCGGCTCGGCGAGCGCACCGCCGCGGTGCTGCGGCTGCAGCCGGGCGGATCCGCGCCGAGCCTGGACGAGTTGCGCGCCCACTTCGCCACCGCCGGGCTGGCCAAGCAGAAATGGCCGGAACAAGTGCACGTCGTCGCGGACTTTCCTCGTACCGCCAGCGGCAAGATCCAGAAGTTCGTGGTCCGCAAGGATCTCGCGGCCGCGCGCGCCGCCGCCGGGAGCATTGCGATGCGACCCTGAAGAGAATAACATTCTCAGAAAACGACAAGGAGAATTCCATGACCAGAGTCGAGCTGCCTTATCAGCTCTTCGACGCCGACAACCACCTGTACGAGACCAAGGACGCCCTCACCAGGTACCTGCCCAAGGAGTACGCGGGGGCCATCCAGTACGTGGAGATCAACGGCCGCACCAAGATCGCGGTGCTCGGCCAGATCAGCGAGTACATCCCCAATCCCACGTTCGACGTCGTCGCCAAGCCCGGCGCCATGGAGGAGTACTTCAAGCACGGCAACCCCGACGGCAAGAGCAGGCGTGAGATCTTCGGCGAGCCGATGCGCGCGATCCAGGCCTTCCGCGACCCGGTGGAACGCCTGAAAATCATGGACGAGCTGCAGTTGCAGCGCGCGCTGATGTTCCCGACCTTGGCCAGCCTGGTCGAGGAGCGCATGCGACACCACCCCGAGCTGATCCACGCGGTGATCCACTCGCTGAACCAGTGGATGCTCGAAACCTGGGGCCAGAACGGCAATTTCGTGCACTCCGACCGGATCTTCACCGTCCCGGTGGTCACCCTGCCGATCATCGAGAAGGCGATCGAGGAACTGAACTGGTGCGTCGTCGAGCACGGCGCCAAGGCGATCCTGGTCCGCCCGGCCCCGGTGCCCGGTTTCAAGGGCATGCGATCGTTCGCACTGCCGGAATTCGATCCGTTCTGGAAGCGGGTCGTCGAGCTCGACGTGTTGGTCACCATGCACTCCTCGGACAGCGGCTACTCGCGCTTCGACGCCGAATGGGACGGCAACAGCCTGGAGATGCTGCCGTTCAAGACCAACACCTTCGCTATGACGAATCAGTGGCGGCCGGTCACCGACGCGGTGGCGTCCTGGGTCTGCCACGGCGCGTTGAACCGCTTCCCGGAACTGAAGGTCGCCGTCATCGAGAACGGCTCCGCCTGGCTGGAGCCGCTGTTGCAGCAGCTGTCCGACGTCTACAAGAAGGCGCCGGAGGGCTTCGGCTTCCGTGACCCGATCGAAGCCATCAAGCAGAGCCTCTACGTCAGCCCGTTCTGGGAGGAGGACCTGGAGCGGTTGTCCAGCGTCATCGGCGCCGATCACGTGCTGTTCGGCTCCGACTGGCCGCATCCGGAGGGCCTGGCCGAGCCGGCGCGCTACATCCACGAGATCAAGGACATGCCGCTGGCGGATCAGGCGAAGATCATGGGCGGCAACCTGGCGGGGCTGCTGAAGGTATGACCTGGGAGACCATCCCGCAGATGGTCCAGACGACGGCGGACCGCTTCGGTGACGCCGAAGCGGTCGTCGACGGGGACCTGCGCTGGAGCTTCGCCGAACTCGCCGACCGGGTGCGCCGGGCAGCGGGGGCGTTCGCCGCGGCGGGAATCGACAAGGGCGACCGGGCGGCCATCTGGGCGCCGAACTCGGCGGAGTGGATCGTCGCCGCGTTCGGCCTGCTCACCGCCGGTGGCGTGCTGGTGCCGGTGAACACCCGGTTCAAGGCCGAGGAAGCAGGCGACATCATCCGGCGCAGCGGCGCCAAAGCGGTGCTCGTCCAGCAGGGCTTCCTCGGTGTCGACTACACCGGCGCCGCCGAGGTGCCCGTGATCGACCTGAAGTCGGATTTCCTCGACAGCGGCGCGCCGTTCGAGCGGAACGTCGCGGGCACCGATATCGCCGACATCATCTACACCTCCGGCACCACCGGGCGCCCCAAGGGCGTGCTGATGAACCACGAGCAGACGCTGCGGCTCTACGCGGAGTGGTGCGATCTGGCGGATCTGCGAGCGGGCGACCGCTATCTCATCGTCAACCCGTTCTTCCACACCTTCGGATACAAAGCGGGGCTCATCGCGTCACTGATCCGTGGCGCGACGATCCTTCCGGTCCCGGTGTTCGACGTCGATCGGGTGCTGGAACTCGTGGCGCGGGAGCGGATCACGATGCTGCCCGGCCCACCGACCCTCTACCACTCACTGCTGGAGGCGGCGGGCGAGCACGATCTGTCGTCGTTGCGCGCCGCGGTCACCGGAGCGGCCGACATTCCCGTCGAGCTCATCCGCCGGGTGCGCGAGGAACTTCCGTTCCAGTCGATCATGACCGGATACGGATTGACCGAGGCGGGCACCGCCACCGCCTCGCGACCCGGGGACACCTTCGAGCAGATCGCGACGACCGTCGGAAAGGCTTGCGACGGAATCGAGGTCCGCATCGCCGATGACAGCGAGGTTCTCGTTCGTGGCTACAACGTGATGCAGGGCTACCTCGACGACCCGCGCGCGACGGCCGAGGCGATCGACGCCGACGGCTGGCTGCACACCGGAGACCTCGGCAGTCTCGATCCCGACGGCAGGCTGCGAGTCATCGGCCGCAAGAAGGACATGTTCATCGTCGGCGGGTTCAACGCTTATCCGGCCGAGATAGAGGGCTTCTTGCTGGAACATCCCGCGATCACCCAGGCCGCCGTCATCGGCGTCCCGGACGAACGGCTCGGGCAGGTCGGCCGAGCCTTCGTGGTGACCAAGAACCCGGTCACCGAGCAGGAGCTGATTGCCTGGAGCCGGGACCGGATGGCGGGTTACAAAGTTCCACGCTCGGTGCGCTTCCTGCGCGAACTGCCGCTGAACGCGACCGGCAAGGTGATGAAGGACCAGCTGCGGTAGCGATGTCGGATCCGGGCACAGGATATCGTGCATACGTCGATCGCCGAAGGGATGCCCTATGACCGAGTTCCGTGATTTCGACGCCCTGCGCGCCGCGGTCGGCACCGTGCTCGGACCCGGCGACTGGATCGAGATCGACCAGCGGCGCATCGATCTGTTCGCCGAGGCGACCGGCGACCACCAATGGATTCACGTCGACTCCGAGCGCGCCGCGGGCGGCCCATACGGGGCGACCATCGCCCACGGTTTCCTCACTCTCGCGCTGCTCGCCCCGATCAGCCAGCAGTTGATGTCGGTACGGTCGGCCCGGATGGCCATCAATTACGGTCTGAACAAGGTGCGCTTCGTCAGTCCGGTGCGGGTCGGCAGCCGGGTGCGCGGCACCGTCACGCTCGCCGCCGTCACCGATGTGCCCGGCGGGGTGCAGGCCGAACGCACCGTGACGATCACCGCCGAAGGCGCGGACAAGCCGGCCTGCGTCGCCGAGCACCTGGTCCGGTACCTGGCCTGAGCGGCACATGCTGATTCGCAACGCCACGCTGTCCGGCAGTCCGCACACCGATGTGCGCTGGCGCGGCGGGCGAATCGTCGAATGCGGCACGCGATTGCGTCCGTTGCCCGGCGAGGACGACCTGGACGCCCACGGCGGCTGGTTGCTGCCCGGACTACACGATCACCACATCCATCTGCGGGCGCTCGCCGCACGGGCCGGGTCGGTGCCGGTCGGGCCGCCGCTGGTTCGTGACGCCGCCGAGTTCGGCGCCGCGCTGCGTGGAGCGGACGCCGAGCTTCCACCGGGCCGGTGGATTCGCGGCGTCGGCTACCACGACAGTGTGGCGGGTCCGCTCGACCGTGCCGTTCTCGATCGCCTGGTCCCGGATCGGCCGGTCCGGATCCAGCACCGGTCCGGTGCGCTGTGGGTGCTGAACTCCCGTGGCTGCCAGGAGACACGGGTGAACACATGCGCGCTTCCGGGGGTGGAGCGCGATCCGCACGGCGATGCGAACGGGCGCCTGTGGCGGTTGGATTCCTGGCTCGGCGCACGAGTGCCGCCCACCTCCGCCGATCCGGCGCTGATCAGCGCCCAGGCCGCGGCCGCGGGCGTCACCGGGTACACCGACGCTACTCCAGGGCTGTCGCAGGACGACGTCACCGCGCTGGCCGAAGCAGTGGCGGCCGGGACGATCCGGCAGCGGGTGCACTGCATGGCACCGCCGGGGGTGACCGATCCCGGGCAGCCGCGCTTCTCGTTGGGGCCCACCAAGATCCTGCTCGACGACACCGCACTCCCCTCGTTGCCGGAGTTCGTCGCACGCGTCCGGGCAGCGCACCTGGCCACGCGACCGGTCGCGGTGCACTGCGTGACCCGGGTGCAGTTGATCCTGACCATCGCCGCGATCGATGAGGCCGGGGTGCTGGCCGGTGACCGGATCGAGCACGGCGCCATGGTGCCTGCCGACACCATGGAATGGTTGCGGCGCAACCGGATTCCGGTGGTGACCCAACCGCATTTCCTGGTGGAGCGGGCCGGCCAGTATGCCCGCGAGGTGGCGGCCGAGGACCGGTGCGACCTGTGGCGGCTGGGCTCCTTTCCGGCCGCCGGGGTCCTGGTCGCGGCGGGAACCGATGCCCCGTTCGGTGACGCCGACCCGTGGCGAGTGGTGCGCGCGGCGATCGAGCGCGAGCCGAACTCGGAGCGGATATCTCTCGCCGCCGCGCTCGCCCTGTTCGCCGGACATCCGAATAGGCCGGGCGTGCCACGCACCGTCGCCACCGGAGCGGTCGCCGACCTGACCCTGCTACGCGTGCCGCCCCAGGAGGTCACCGTTCCGGACCGCGACCTCGTCGCGGCCACGATCGTGGACGGCACCCCTGTGCATCTGGCGTTCGGCTGACCTGAGCGGCTCCGCAGTGCTGGGGCCAGGGGTACCGATGCCATGGATATCCGCCGATTCCAGTGGTAGGCCCGCCCGCTGGCGATTGCGCGCGTCAGCGCGCCACTCAGAGGCATCTCCGTCTCGGTCACCATCTTCATGTCCACGTAACCCCAAACCCCGGTGTATCGTCTATTGCAGATATGAGAGTGAGATTCTCTCTAATGAAGATTTGCCGTCTCACCCGTCGGAGCGCGGCGCAGCGCACGAAAGCGAGGAGTCACGTGAACATCGACGACATGATCCTGGTGAGCATCGACGACCATGTGGTCGAGCCGCTCGACATGTTCGACGGCCACGTTCCGAAGAAGTGGACCGACCTCGCCCCGAAGGTCGTCGCCGACGAGAACGGCATCGACCGGTGGGTGTACCGGGATCGGCCCACCGGCGTGGCCGGCCTCAACGCCGTCGTCACCTGGCCCGCCGAGGAGTGGGGCAGGGACCCGGCCGGTTACGCCGAGATGCGGCCCGCGGTCTACGACGTGCACGACCGCGTGCGCGACATGGACGTCAACGGTGTCTTCGCCTCGATGTGCTTCCCCACGTTCACCGGCTTCAGCGCGGGGCACCTCAGCCGCGGCGGGCAGGACGAGATCACCGTCGCGATGATCTCGGCGTACAACGATTGGCACATCGAGGACTGGGCCGGCGCCTACCCGGGCCGGTTCATACCGATCGGCATCCTGCCCATGTGGGACCCGGCGCTGGCGGTCGCCGAGATCGAACGGCTCGCGGCCAGGGGCTGTCACTCGGTGACCATGCCGGAGCTGCCGCACATCGACGGCCTGCCCAGCTACCACGATCTCGACTACTGGGCGCCGGTGTTCCAGGCCCTGTCGGACCACGAGACGGTGATGAACCTGCACATCGGCCAAGGCTTCGGCGTGCTGCGGCTGGCGCAGGACGCGCCCATCGACAACCTGATGGTGCTGGCGCCGAGCATCTCGCTGATCGCCGCTCAGGATCTGTTGTGGGGTCCCGCGTTCCGGACCTACCCGAAACTGAAGATCGCGCTGTCCGAAGGCGGCGTCGGCTGGATCCCGTTCTTCCTGGACCGCTCCGACCGGCACTACACCAATCAGCGCTGGCTGCGCCGCGACTTCGGCGGCAAGCTGCCCAGCGAGGTGTTCCGCGAGCACGTGCTCGCCTGCTACGTCACCGACAAGACCGCGCTCAAATTCCGCCACGACATCGGCATCGACAACATCGCGTGGGAATGCGACTATCCGCACTCGGACTCGATCTGGCCCGATGCCCCCGAGTTCGTGCTCGAGGAATTGCGGGCGGCGGGCGCCGACGACGCCGACATCCACAAGATCACCTGGGAGAACGCCACGCGTCACTTCAACTGGGATCCTTTCGCGCACATCCCGAAGGAGCAGGCGACCGTGGGTGCGCTGCGGGCGAAGGCGACCGACGTCGACACCTCGACCAGGTCCCGCAAGGAATACGCGGCGGCCTACGCCCAGCGCGCGAGCTGAGGCAGCGGAGTGCGGCTGCTGATCTTCTCCACTCCGCGTGACGGAATGGACGCCGAATACAACGAGTGGTACACCGGGACGCACATCCCCGAGATGCTCGCCGTCCCCGGCGTCCTGTCGTGCACCCGCCACCGGTTGATTCGCGGTGGTGACGGCGAGGCGCGCTACCTCGCCGTGTACGACATCGACGGCGACATCCGCACCTTGCTGGCCGAACTCGGCGAGCGCGCGGCCGACGGACGCATGGCCGTCACCTCGGCGGCCGACCCGGCCCGGACCAGAATCACCGTCTGGGAACAGATCTGAGTAAGGACAGCCCTGGTGCGCGACGACAGAAGCCGTCGCGCACCGGGGTGTTCGTCCTCAGCGCGAGCCTTCCAGAATCGTCACCGCCGACACCGCGGTGGGCCCACCGAGATTGTGGGCCAAACCGATTCGCGCGCCGTCCACCTGGTTGACCGCGGTGCCGCGCAACTGCTCGAACAATTCCACGCACTGCGCGACGCCGGTCGCGCCAGGTGGGTGCCCCTTCGTCTTCAGTCCGCCGCTGGGATTGACCGGTAGTACGCCACCGACCGCCGTGGCTCCGGCTTCCACCAGTTTGTGCGCCTCGAATCGCTCGGCGAAACCGAGATCCTCGTAGCTGATCAGCTCGATGCCGGTGAAGAAATCGTGCACCTCGGCGACGTCGATATCGGCCGGGCCGAGGCCCGCCATCGCGAACGCGGCGCGCGCCGCCCGCACCGTGGCGGGGAAGGTGGTCATGTCCCGCTTGTGCTGATGCATCACCGAGTCCAGGCCCAGACCGACACCGCGGATCCACACCGGGCTGTCGGTATAGCGGCCCACCACGTCCTCGGCGGCGAGCACCAGGGCCGCGGCGCCGTCGCTCTGCGGGACACAGTCGTACACGCCGAACGGGTCGGCCACGATCGGCGCGGCCAGCGCCTGCTCCAAGGTGATCTCGAACCGCAACCGCGCTTTCGGGTTTCGCGCGCCGTGCCGATGGTTCTTCACCGCGACCATCGCCAAGTGCTCCCGCGTCGCCGAGGACTCGTAGAGATAGCGGTTGACGTGCAACGCGAAACCAGCGGGAGCGAACAGGCCGAGCTGGTAGTCCCAAGCGTTGTCCCTGGTCAGCGTCTCCCACTCGCGGAGCAGATCCTTCTGCGCCGTCTCCCGCAGTTTGTCGGCGCCGATCACGAGCGCCACGTCGATCGCGCCGGAGGCGATGGCGAACAGCGCGTTGCGGACAGCGTCGTTGCCGGTGGCGCAGGAGTTGTCGATGTGCGTCACGGGCAGCTCCGGCAGGTCCAGCGCGTCGGCCAGCACGCCTGCCGGGAAACCGCCGGTGGTGCCCATGGCGCCGAACCAGGCGGCCTGCAGATCGGTCGTGCGCAGGCCCTTGTCGACCGAGGCCGCGCATTCGGCGAACGCCATGAGCAACAGGTCTTGGATGCCGAGTGCGAAGTGTTCGGCGAAGGGCGTCATCCCCGCGCCGACGATGGCCACTTTCCTCATACCGCCTCCGGTTCCGGTTCGAACGCGTATCCGTAGTCGGGCACGCCGGAGCGCACCGCCACCCGGCGCAGGACCATGCGCCCGCGGTCGCCTATGGCGACCGTGCCCGGGTCGGCGCCGGTGACCTTGGCCAGCGCACGGACGCCGACGTCATCGAGTTCCACGATCACCAGCGAGTACGGACTCTTCAACCCGGGCACCGGGATTCGCACGGTCGTCTCGGCGTAGACGCTGCCGGTCCGTGGCAGCGGCACCAGGGTGTAGCCGGTGCTGAGACTGCCGTCCGGTCCCACCCGGTAGCGGGGCGGGAAATCCAACTCGGCGCTGTCGCCGTGCCTGCCCGCTTCCCAGCGGACCTTCGCCTCGAACGCGCGCTCATACGCGGCAAGCGAGATCGGCAGGTCCGCGCCGGGCAAGGCGACGACCTCCGGAAGCGCACGCGCGGGTAGTTCGTTGCGCCGCACCCGGGCGGCGCCCGGTACAACCATGACCCCGCTCAGGTTGGCCTGCTCCACGCCGACCAGCAATCCAGCGCCGCCCCACTCGGCCATCGCGGCGAGCGCGAACATCCCGGCACTGGCGCCGAGCGTCGGCAACTGCGGCGGGTCGGCCAGGCACAGTGCCGCCGCCTGCTTGTGATCGACGCCCGCCACCGCCACCGGGGTGTCCAGCCACGCCGCCGAGAGCGAGGCGACCAACCCCCGTTCGTGCAGCAGCCGGGGATCGCCGTAGTCGTGTACCGCGCCGAGGGCGTTGCGGGTACGCACCGGCAGGCTGCGCGTGACACGCGCCGCGGTGCGCACCTGGAGGCCGTCGCGGTCGGACACCCAGGCCGCCACCGCGCCCGCCGGCTCGAGGTCGACACCGATGACAAGGGTCCGCGGGCGCGCCGAACTCAAGGCGTCCAACGCCGCCGGGGCGCCGCCGAGCCGCTCGATGACCTCCAGTTCCGGATCCAGGCCGAGCCCGGCCAGCAGCACCGCGGCGTTGCTGCTCTCCACCAGCGGCAGATCACGGCTGACCAGCACCACGCGTTCCACCGGCTCGCCGAACGCGACGGCGGATCGTCCCGCCTCCACCGCCAGGGTGACGGCGTCCTCGTCGTCGCCGATGATCCGGCTGCGCTGGCTGCCCCAGCAGGGCAGATACGTGCCCAGCGATGCGATGTACGGCATCCGTTCCTCTTTCCCGCGCCTAGGCCACCGCGCCGGCGGCCTTGAGCGCGATGATGCGGTCCCAATCCAGGCCGATTTCGAGCAGGATCTCCTCGGTTTGGGCGGCGAATTCGGGACCGGGCCGCAGGTCCGGTGCGCCGACGTCGAACTGCACCGGACTGGAAACCAGCTCCAATTCGCCTGCGGGAAGCAGATATTCGTTCGCTTTGATCTGCGCGTCCTGCGTGACCTGCCACGAGTCCTGCACCGGAGCCCAGGGACCGGCCAGGGTGGCGAAGCGCTCGCTCCACTCGGCCAGGGTGCGCCCCTTGATCACCTCGCGCAGGATCTGCACCGCCTCGGCGGTATGCGCGGCGATCTGCGCGGCGTCGGCGAAGCGCGGGTCCTCGGCCAGATCCGGGCGGTCGATGTGACGGCAGACGTCCGACCAGAACTTCGCGGGCTGCAACATCACGAACGACAGATAGCGATCATCGGCGGTGGCGTAGAGCCCCGACAGCGGATTGGTCGGCGCGCCGTGGGCGCCGGGCACCGGCGCAACCAGCGGTTTGTCCTGGCTGGCCGACAATGCGACCGTGTGGCCCAGCGCCCACAGTCCACTGCCGAGCAGCGAGACGTCGACCACCGAAGGTTGTCCGGTCCGTTCACGTTTCAGCAGCGCGGCCGCGATCCCACCGGCGAGATTGGTGCCGGAGATGGTGTCGCCGAAGGCCGGGCCGGGCGGCTGGATCATGCCCTCGATGCCGGGCGGGGTGATGGTGGCCGCGATGCCGCCGCGGCACCAGAAGGCGGTCATGTCGTAGCCGCCCCGGTCGGATTCGACACCGCGCGGTCCCAGCGCACTGCCCCGTGCGTAGACGATGTCCGGGTTCACCGCGCGAATGTCGTCCACGTCGATGCCGAACTTGCCGCGCGCTTGCGGCAGGAAGCTGGTCAGGAACACGTCCGCGCGGCGGGCGAGGTCGTAGATCACCTCGCGTCCCTCGGCTACCGACATGTCGACGCCGATGCTGCGCTTGCCCCGATTGGCATGCTCCACGTTGGGATTGGGATCGCCTTCGACCTTGAACACCCCCACCTGCCGCAGCCCGCGCTGCGGGTCACCGGTGACGGCGTGCTCGACCTTGACGACATCGGCCCCCCAGTCGGACAGCACCGCGCCCGCCGACGGGACGAAGCCGTACATCGCGACCTCGAGTACCCGGATGCCCTCCAGCGGCTTGCTCATGACAGCCCCTCCCCGGCCCCGGACTTCGTCCTCGGCTGCGCGTGACGTGCTCGAACTCGTCCGCACTCGCTCACACGACCACCTCCGCCAGGGTCTTGCGCTCCAGAAACTCCTCCAGGCCGACGCGGCCCATCTCCCGGCCGATGCCGGACTGCTTGTAACCGCCGAAGGGAGCGTCTGGATGGAAGTAGTTGCCGCCGTTGATGCTGAGCGTGCCGGTGCGGATCCGCCGCGCCACCGCCTTCGCCCGTTCCGAGTCGGCGCTGAAGACCGCCCCGGACAGGCCGTAGATGGAGTTGTTCGCGATGCGCACCGCGTCGTCCTCGTCGGTGTAGGGGTGGAGGGTGAGCACCGGGCCGAAGACCTCCTCCTGCGCGATCTCGCTGTCCGGGTCGACGTTCGCCAAGAGGGTGGGCTTGTAGAAGTAGCCCGGGTCGATCTTCTCGCCGCCGGTGACGAGCGTGGCGCCGGCGGCCACCGCGCGCTGCACCATGCCGTGCACCTTGTCGCGCTGGCGTTCGCTGATCAGCGGGCCCATATAGGTCTTGGGATCCCCCGGGTCGCCGTAGCTGACGTGTGCGAAATTCGCCGCGATCGACTCGGCGATCCTGTCGTGGTCCTGCTGCGGCACGAGCACCCTGGTGGTCAGCGCGCACCCCTGCCCGGCGTGGGTCACCACGCTGAACGCCGCGAACAGCGCGGCTTTGGTGTAGTCGGCGTCGTCGAGCAGGATCATCGCCGATTTGCCGCCCAGTTCCAGGAAGACCCGCTTGAGCGTGCCGCTGGCGGCCGCCATGATCTGGCGGCCCACCGGCGTGGACCCCGTGAAGGTGACGACGTCGACGTCCGGGTGGGTGGTCATCCGCTTGCCGACTTCGACATCGGAGGAGGCCAGGACGTTCACCACGCCGGGCGGGATGTCGGTGTGCCGGGCGATGATCTCGCCGAGCGCCAAGGTGGCCAACGGAGTGTCGGGCGCGCCCTTGAGCACGACGGTGCATCCGGCGGCAAGGGATGGAGCGAGCTTGGCCAGCGCCAGCTGATGCGGATAGTTGTAGGCGGCGATGGCGGCCACCACGCCCGCGGCCTCCAGCTCCACCCAGCGCCGGTGCCGCTGACCGCGGATCTCGACCACGCCGAGGTCCTCGCTCCAGGCGTAGCCCGCCAGCAGTCCGGCGTAGTAGCGCACGATCTCGAAGGGAACCTCGAGCTGGTTGCCGTGGGTCAGCGTGCGCGTCGCACCGACTTCGGCGATGGTCAGCTCCCGCAGCTCCTCCACGTTGTCGCGCAGCGCTTGGTACAGCTGGTTCAGACAGTGCACCCGGAACTCGTGGTTCGTCGCCCAGTCGGTGGTGTCGAAGGCCCGGCGCGCCGCCGCGACGGCCGCGTCCACCTCGGCCACACCGGCCTCCGGCGCGTAGCCGTACACCGCGCCGGTCGCGGGATCGAGCGACGCGAGCGTGCGCCCGGTCTCGACCAGCTGCCCGTCGATCAGCAGCCGCCGCGCCACCGCTATCGCCTGTTCCTGCGTTGACATCCTGTCTCCTCGCCGGATATGAAAATACGATTCTCTATTGCGGAGAACTTAACACTTGATATCGCGAAAGGCAGCAGTAATCGCCAACCCGGGAAACCTCGAGAACTGCTATCGGCCCACGAGGCGCAGCTCCACCCGACAGGCGGCAACTCTTGCGCGTCGATCACTTCGGAGAGTACGGTTCTCACATTCGAAAGGAAGATTCTTGTGGTCGACACTACATGCGTCCCGGTCTCGACCGACCCGCGCTTGCACCGGTCGCCGATCAGCGCGTTGACCGGAGAGGGGTCGAAGGCGTGAAGACGGCAGTGGTCACCGGAGGAGCGTCCGGCATCGGGTTGGGGATCGCACAGCGGTTGCGCAGCAATGGATTCCACGTCGCCTCCCTGGACCTCAACCCACCCGCGGACGACGACTTCGCCTACCGGGCCGACGTCACCGAACCGGAGGAGATCGCCGAGGCGCTCACCGCGGTCCGCGCGAAGCTCGGCCCGGTCACCGTGCTGGTGAACGCGGCGGGCGTGGACGGCTTCAAGCGCTTCCAGAACATTTCCTTCGCCGAGTGGCAACGGGTGATCGACGTCAACCTCAACGGTGTCTTCCACTGCGTCCAGGCGGTGCTGCCGGACATGCTGGCGGCGGGGTGGGGGCGCATCGTCAATATCTCCTCATCTAGCACGCATTCGGGCCAGCCGTTCATGACGCACTACGTCTCGGCCAAGTCGGCGGTCAACGGCCTGACCAAAGCGCTGGCGCTGGAGCTGGGCCCGTCCGGCATCACCGTGAACGCGGTGCCGCCCGGGTTCATCGACACCCCGATGCTGCGCAAGAACGAGGAGGCCCGCCGACTCGGCGGCTCCGTCGAGGACCACATCCAGCGGACCCCGGTCCGCCGGGTCGGCACACCCGAGGACATCGCCGCCGCCTGCGCGTTCCTCATCTCCGAGGAGGCCGGTTACATCACCGGCCAGATCCTCGGCGTCAACGGCGGACGCAATACCTGAGACCCGTCGCGCAACAGGCGCGATGGATCAGCACGACAAGCAAGAACGAAAGGATGGCCCGTGGGACGCGTGGAGGGCAAGGTCGCCTTCGTCACCGGAGCCGCTCGTGGCCAAGGCCGCAGCCATGCGGTACGGCTGGCGCAAGAAGGTGCCGACATCATCGCGGTGGACATCTGCCGCGACATCGACACGATCGGGTACGCGCTGTCGCGCCCGGAGGATCTGGACGAGACCGCACGGCTGGTCGAGAAGACCGGCCGCCGCATCGTCGCCGAACCGGCCGATGTGCGCGAGGCCGGGCAGCTGCGCGCCGTGCTGGAGCGCGGTCTCGCCGAATTCGGGCGGTTGGATATCGTCATCGCCCAAGCGGGCATCGCGGGCATGAAGGGCACACCGCAGTGGCAGGCCTGGTCCGACGTGATCGACACCAACCTCGTTGGCGTCATCAACACCATCCAGGTCGCGCTACCGCATCTGGGCGCGGGCGGCTCGATCATCGCCACCGGCTCGGTGGCCGCGCTGATGGACGTGTCCAAGGTGGATCAGCCGGGCAAGGATCCCGGCGGGATCGCCTATGTGGTCGCCAAACGCGGTCTCGCGCAATACGTGCACGCACTCGCCCTGCACATCGCGCCGCAGAACATTCGCGCCAACGTCATCCACCCCACCAACTGCAACACTCCGATGCTGCAGAGCGAACCGATGTACCGATCCTTCCGCCCGGACTTGGAACATCCCACCCGCGCGGACGCCGAGCCCGCCTTCCATGTGCAGCAGGCCATGCCGACCCCCTACGTCGAGCCCGAGGACATCAGCGACGCGGTGCTGTTCCTGGCCTCCGACGAGGCGCGCTACATCACCGGCACGCAGTTGCGCGTCGACGCGGGCGGCTACCTGAAGTGGTACGACTACCACATCTGAGAGGAAGAAACACCGTGAAGGTCCGAGTCGATCAGCAGCGCTGCCAAGGGCACACGCTGTGCGCGATGATCGCCCCGCAATCGTTCGAACTCAGTGAGATCGACGGCCACTCCTCCCCGATCGGCGAATCGGTTCCCACGGACCAGCACGATCAGGTCCGCGAGGCGGCGCACTCCTGCCCGGAACGCGCGATCTCGATCGCCGAGTAGGGCTCACCATGACCGTGGAGAACGTCACCGATATCGAGCGCAAGCAGCCCCGGTTCCATTTCGACCGCTACGCACCCGAATACCGGGAGAACTTCCAGCCGATCACCGAGGCGATGCAGAGCGAGTGCCCACTCGCGTGGACCGACACCTACGACGGTCACTGGGTGGCCGCGGGCAACAAGGAGGTGTTCGAACTCGCGCGCTGCCCGCATCTGTCCAACGACCACGACCCCCAGGGTGTCCGCAAGGGTTACCGAGGAATCTCCATTCCGCCCGCGCCTCGCGCACGGGGCATCCGCGGCGGCATCCTGGAGATGGACGAGCCCGAGCACCGGGAACTGCGTTCGGCGCTCAACCCGTACCTCTCCCCCGCGGCGGTGCAACGCTGGGTGCCGTTCGTGGACGAGGTGGTGCGCGCGGCCCTCGACGAGAAGATCGAGAGCGGCCGGATCGATTTCGTCGACGATCTGGCGAATGTGGTTCCCGCCGTGCTGACTCTCGGCATGCTGGGCGTCCCCTTGCGGAAGTGGACCATCTACAACGAGCCGGTGCACGCCGCGGTGTACACGCCGCCGGACTCGCCGGATTACCCGCGCGTCGCGGAGATGCACCGCACGATGGGACTGGACCTGCTGACCAATCTCGCCGAGATCCGGGAGAATCCCCGGCCCGGGCTGATCCACGCGGTCGCCGCGGCGCAGGTCAACGGTGAGCCGCTGCCGGACATGGAGATCCTGGGCATGCTCAGCCTGCTCATCGGCGGCGGTTTCGACACCACCACCGCGCTCACCGCACACGCTCTGGAATGGCTGTCGCAGAATCCGGCTGAACGCGAAACCCTCAGCCGGGAACGGGATCTGCTGCTGGACTCGGCCACCGAAGAGTTCCTGCGCTACTACACCCCGGCCCCCGGCGACGGGCGCACCGTCGCGGAGGACTGCGAGGTGGCGGGGGCCTCCTTCAGAGAAGGCGATCGCGTCTGGTTGTCGTGGGCGATGGCCAACCGCGATCCCGCGGTGTTCGATCATCCGGAGACGCTGATCCTGGACCGGAAAGGCAACCGGCACTACAGCTTCGGCCTCGGCATCCACCGTTGCATCGGGTCCAACGTGGCCCGCACGGTGTTCAAGCGGATGCTGGTCGCCGTGCTGGACCGGATGCCGGACTTCCGGTGCGTTCCGGAGGAGACGGTGCACTACGACACGATCGCGGTGATCCAGGGCATGCGGCACCTGCCCACCGAGTTCACCCCGGGTCCCCGGCTCGGTCCCGGGCTCGACGAGACCTTGGAGAAGCTGCAGCGAATCTGCGACGAGCAGCGGCTCGCCGAGCCGGTGACCGTCCGCAGAGGCGCGGCACAGATCTGACCGAACCGGACGACTCGCCGCGTGTGGCCACCGCTGGACACACGCGGCTACCGGCTGCGACGACTACGAGGAGACGCTGTGGCAGACGCGGAGCAGACCCCTGCGACGACGGCCGAGCCGTCGGGACGGCCGCTGCCGCTACTCGGCCTGGACACCGAGTTCTTCTGGACCTCGGGCGCCGACGGCACGCTGCGCATCCAGCAGTGCCGATCCTGCGCGGCGCTCATCCACCCGCCGCAACCGGTGTGCCGGTACTGCCGCGGGCACGATCTCGGTGTGCGGGAGGTCTCCGGCGAAGCCACCCTGGCAGGCTTCACGGTGAACCACCGCTTCGCCGTGCCCGGCCTGCGACCGCCGTACGTGGTCGCGCAGGTGGCGCTGGTGGAGGATCCGCGGGTCCGGTTGACCACCAACATCATCGACGCCGATCCGGACGACCTGGCCCTCGGTATGCGGGTGGAGGTGGTCTTCCAGCAGGACGCCGACGTCTGGCTGCCGCTGTTCCGCCCCGCCGCCGGACAAGCCGAGCCGGCGCCGCTGCCGGTGGACGACATCGAGCCGGAGCGATTCGCCGAACACGTACGGCCGATGCTGCGGCAGGAGAAGTTCGAGGACAAGGTCGCGCTCACCGGGATCGGGATGTCCCGGATCGGGCGCAGGCTGATGGTGCCACCGCTCGCGCTGACCATCGAGGCGTGCGAGCGCGCGGTCGCCGACGCGGGCTTGACCCTCGACGACATCGACGGCTTGGCCTCCTATCCCGGCGGCGGCAATCTCGGCGGCTTCGGCGAGGGCGGGGTCACCGCCCTGGAAGCCGCCCTCGGCCTGCGGCCCAGTTGGCACAACGGCGGCATCGAGACCTTCGGGCCGGGCGGGTCGGTGGTCGCGGCGATGACCGCGGTGGCGGCCGGACTGGCCCGGCACGTGCTGTGCTTTCGCACCGTCTGGGAATCGACCTTCAACGAGTTGACCAAGGCGGGCCGCGTCCCACCCGCCGGCGGCCGCACCACGAGCTGGCTGATGCCGTTCGGCGCGATCTCCGCCGCGCACACACTGGCCCAGAACGCCCAGCGTCACTTCCACCGCTACGGCACCACGCGCGAGACGCTGGGCTGGATCGCGCTCAACCAGCGCGCCAACGCCGAACTCGAACCGACCGCGGTCTACCGCGACCCGATGACCATGGACGACTACCTCTCGGCACGGCCGATCACCACCCCGTTCGGGCTCTACGACTGCGACGTGCCCTGCGACGGCGCGGTGGCGGTGATCGTCTCGGCGCTCGACGCCGCACGCGATCTGCCCGGTCCGCCGGTGCTGGTGGAGGCGGTCGGCACCCAGATCGTCGAGCGCGTCGAGTGGGACCAGAGCACGCTCACCCACGAGCCACAGGTACTCGGCCCGGCCGCGCACCTGTGGACGCGTACCACGCTGCGTCCCGCGGACGTCGACGTCGCCGAACTCTACGACGGGTTCAGTTTCAATTGCCTGTCCTGGATCGAGGCGCTCGGTTTCTGCGGGATCGGTGAGGCCAAGGACTTTCTCCACGGGGGCAAGAACATCGCCCGCGACGGCGCCATCCCGGTCAATACGCACGGCGGCCAGCTCTCGCACGGCCGCACGCACGGCATGGGACTTCTGCACGAGGCCGTGGTGCAATTGCGCGGGGCGGGCGGGGATCGGCAGGTCGCCGGTGCGCGGGTCGCGGTCGTCTCCAGTGGTGGGCTCACGCCCGGCGGGGCGATGCTGCTCCGCTCCGATTCCTGAGCTGCGACATCGACGGGCACGCCATGACACTCACCGAATCCGATTTCACCCCGGTGGACGCCGCCGGACCGCTGCGAGTGGTCGCCGAGGTCGACGGTATCCCGGTATCGGGGTTGCTGGCGGAAGCGTCCGCGCCACGCGCGGTGGTGCTCGCCCTGCACGGCGGCGCCACCACCTCGACGTACTTCGATTGCCCTGGCCACCCGGAGCTTTCACTGCTGCGCATGGGGCAACGGCTGGGTTACACCGTGCTGGCGCTGGACCGGCCCGGCTACGGCGCTTCCGGGCCGTTCGGCGATCAGCTCGCAGCACCCCAGCGGCGCGTCGACCTCATGTACGGGGCCGTCGAAGCGCTACTCGACGACCGTCCGCGCGGTGCGGGCGTCTTCCTGCTGGCGCACTCGGCGGGATGTGAACTCGCACTGCGCATGGCCGGTGACGAGCGCGGCCGCGCACTGCTCGGCGTGGAGCTGGCAGGCACCGGGCGCACTCACCATCCCGAAGCCCAGGAAGTGCTGTGGGGGCCACGACCGGAAGGCACCCGTCCCGCCGGACTCGGGGGGCTGCTGTGGCGACCGCAGCGGCTGTATCCACCCGAACTCGTGGGCGGTGCGGCGATCGCCGTCCCCGGTCCCCGGTTGGAGGCCGCCGTCATCACCGATTGGGCCGAAGCGGAATTCCCGCGTATGGCCGCGCGGGTGCCGATCCCGGTGCGCTTCACCGCGGGCGATCACGAGACAGTGTGGCGCAACGACATCGAGGAACTGATCGCCATCGGCGCGCTGTTCCTGGCGGCGCCGCGAGTGGTGCTCAATCTACAACCCAACACCGGGCACAACGTCAGCTTGGGCTACACGGCGGCGGCATACCACCTGAAGGCGCTCGCCTTCGCGGAAGAGTGCGTCGTCGCGGCCGACACCGGCGAATTCACCGGACCCGCAGTTCAATTGGACGGTCGCGCGTACGTGCGACCAGAAAGGTGAGGCCATGGAGGTCACCGATGTCGCGCTGCTGCTGTTGCGGCTGGTCGTGGGCGTCACCATGATCGCGCACGGCGTCAATCACTGGATCGGCGGCGGCCGGATCGCCGGGACGGCGCGGTGGTTCGGCGGGCTGGGACTGCGCAACGGCGTACTACAGGCCTGGCTGAGCGTGATCACCGAGATCGGCGCGGGCGCACTGCTGGCGCTCGGCCTGCTCACCCCGTTCGCCGCCGCGGCGGTCATCTCGGTCATGCTCGTCGCCGGACTGCTGGCGCACCGCGCGAACGGGTTCTTCGTCTTCCAGGAAGGCTACGAGTACGTACTCGTGCTGGCGGTGATCGCGCTGGTGCTGGGCCTGCTCGGGCCCGGACGCCTGTCGCTGGACCACGCGGCAGGCATCGAGGTCGCAGGCTGGGCCGGTGGCGGCATCGCGCTGGGTGTGGCCCTACTCGCCACGGCGGGACTGCTCGCCGTCTTCTACCGGCCCGCTCCCGCGCCGGAAACGACCACCGAGGAGGTGCGCTGATGCGTGTCGGATTCATCGGGCTGGGCAGTCAGGGTGCGCCGATGGCGCGCCGCATCGTCGAGGGCGGCTACCCGACCACCTTGTGGGCGCGGCGACCCGCCTCGCTGGAGCCGTTCGCCGGCACCGCGGCCATGACGGCCGAATCCCCCGCCGCCCTGGCCGCGCGCAGCGATCTGGTCTGCCTGTGCGTGGTCGGCGACGCCGACGTGCGCGAGGTGGTCACCGGCGACAACGGCGTACTGGCCGGGCTCGCACCTGGGTCGATCATCGCCGTGCATTCCACTGTGCACCCCCACACCTGCCGTGACCTGGCCGAACTGGCTGCGCCATACCAGGTCACGGTGATCGACGCGCCGGTCAGCGGCGGCGGGCCCGCCGCGGCGGAGGGCAGATTGCTGGTCATGGCGGGCGGCTCCGCCGAGGCCGTAGAGCGCAGCCGTCCGGTGTTCGAGACCTACGCGAATCCGATCGTCCACCTCGGCGACGTGGGCTCCGGCCAGGCCACGAAATTGCTGAACAACCTGTTGTTCACCGCGAATCTCGCCACCGCCGCCGGCACGCTCGCGCTCGGCCGGGGTCTGGGCATCAGCACCGAACGGCTCGGTGAAGTGATCACGCACGGCACCGCGAACAGTTTCGCGTTGGGCCGGATCGTCTCCGCGGGTGGCACATTGGATCGGCTCGCCGCGCATGCCGGCGATCTGCTCCGCAAGGACGTGGGCCTGGTGGCCGACCTGGCCGACACGGCGGGCGTGGCGCCGGGGATCGTGCTCGGCGCCGCCGACGCGACCCTGGCGCTGATGGACCGGCAGCGCTGAAGGAGGATTCGCGTGCGCATCGGTTTCGTGGGAGCCGGGCGGATGGGCCGCCCGATGATCCAGCGCTTGGCGCTCGCCGGGCACACCGTCCGAGCAGTCGGGCGATCCGCCGAATCCCGCGCGGCGATCGCCGGGAGGGGGGCCGACGCGGTCGCGACCGTCGCCGAGGCCGCCGGCGCCGCGGACGCCGTGGTGGTGTGCGTGTTCACCGACGATCAGGTCCGCGAGGTGTGCCTCGGCGGGACTCTGCTGCGCGACCTGCCACACGATGCGGTGCTGATCGTGCACACCACGGGAAGTCCCGCGACGGTGGCCGAGATCGCGGCGGCGGCGCCTCGTGGCGTCGGCGTCGTCGACGCGCCGGTGAGCGGTGGGCCGCACAGCATCGCCGCGGGCGAACTCACAGTCTTCCTAGGCGGGGACGACGGCTCGGTGGATCGAGCGCGAACGGTGGTCCGCGCGTATGCCGGCCCTGTCCTGCACGTAGGTCCGGTGGGTGCGGGACAGCGGGTCAAATTGGTCAACAACGCATTGTTCGCGGCGCAGATAGGACTGGTCGCAGACGCGGTCCGGCTGGGCGGCCAGCTGGGCCTGGACGAGGCGACGCTGCTGTCGGCACTGCCACACGCGAGCAGCGGCGGCCGTGCTGTCACCAGCATCGCGGCCAAAGGCACCGTCGACGCTTTCCGCGCTTCGGTGGGCGAATTTCTTCGCAAAGACGTGGCGGTCGCCCGCGCATTGATCACCGAATCGGGCGGTGAGCTAGGGATACTGGACGCCGCCATCGCAGCGGGTGTGCCCGCCACCGACCGGAGCTGATCAGCGATCCGGTGCGGCTCGGATCAGAGCGCTATGCGCGGCGAGAACGCTTGCTCCGCAATATGAAACAGTGATCAACCGAGCTGTGTCATCATCGCGTTGCCTGCGGAGGCGACGATGCCGTCCGCGAGCCGCACTGGACGATCCCGCCGACGGTCGAGAACTCGGGCAATACGTCCACCGCGTAACCGCTTTCGCTCCTCCCCCCGCCGGACGGCCCTCGCGGCCCTCCATCGGCTCGACCGAAGCCCTGTTCTGGGCGTCGCCGGAGTGCCCGCGAACGGCAGGAACGCAACGGCGGTCTCCGCCCGGGTGGTTTGCGTGCGCAGCGGCACCGTTCTCGGTGGTGCGGCGAGCACCCGAGCATGCCCGCCGCCGCACTCACTCGACGACGATCGCGCTCTCGGGGCAGGACCGCACCGCTTCGTGCACCTGCGCCTCGAGGTGCGCGGGCACTTCGGTGACAGTGGCTGCGGCGTAGCCGTCGTCGGTCAAGGAGAACACGTCCGGGCACAGGCCGAGACAGACGCCGTGGCCCCGGCAACGATCAGCGTCGACGGTGACCTTCATCGGGCCCCGCCCTCGGCGACGTCGAACTCCAGATACAGTGCGGTGAGCCCGCGCAGGATGAACGTCGGCAGATAGCGATAGTCGCGGGCGCCCTCGGGGCCGTGCACGCTCTCATCGATGCGGAAGCCGCTGGTGCGCTCGAGCAGCCGTTCGATGGCGACGCGCGCTTCGGCACGCGCCAGCGGCGCGCCAGGGCAGGTGTGCACGCCGCGCCCGAAAGCCAGGTGCGAGCGGGCGTTCGAGCGTTCTGCCGCGAAGGTGGTCGGATCATCGAACCGGCGCGGATCTCGGTTCGCGGCGCCGTTGACCACCATCAGGACCGTGCCCGCGGGCACTTCGGTCTTGCCGACCGTGCTGGACACCTTGGCGAGCCGGAAGTCGCCCTTGACCGGGCTCTCCATCCGGAGGCACTCCTCGATGAAGTTCTGGATGCGGCTACGGTCCTCGCGCAGGTACTGCTGAATGTCCTGGCGCTCGGCCAGGATCTTGAGCGCCGAACTGAGCAGCCGGACGGTGGTCTCCTGCCCCGCCGAGAAGAGGTTCGCCGCCACTCGCACCACGTCGAGCACCTCGGGCTCACGCCCGTCCGGGAAGGTCGCGGTGGCCATGCTGGTCAGCACGTCGCCTCGCGGGTTCTTCCTGCGGTCCTCGACGTAGTCGGAGAACTTGGCGTACAGGAATTCGATGGGGTTGTGCGACATGTTCTCGCCCGCGGTGCTGCCGACGCTGGCGCCCTCGCGGTGCGGATCACGTTGCAGCGCTTGCAGGAACTCTTCCTGATCGCCCTCGGGGACACCCAGCAGATCGGCGATCACATACAGCGTGAAGGGGCCCGCGAATTCGCGCATGCAGTCCCCCTTGCCCTCGGCCAGGTACCGATCGAGCATCCGGTCGGCGATCGCCCACATCGCCTGCTCGTTCTCCTTGAGTCGTTTCGGAGTGATCAGCCGCATCAGCAAGGCGCGGTGATCGGTGTGCACCGGCGGGTCGAGCGTGGGCAACTGGTCGCTCATCGGCAATTTGTCCCGATGCTCGGCGATCAGCGCGTCGACGTCCGCCGCCCCCTCCAGCGGAACCGGGAAGCCGGGGAAAGGACCCGTGACCGAGATGCAGGAGGAGAACCGTTCGACGTCGTTGTAGACCTCGAGCGCCTCCTCGTAGCCGGTCACCATCATCACGTCATGGTGCTTCTCGCGCGCCACCGGGCACTGCTCGCGCAGCGCGTCGAAGTACGGGTACGGATCGGCGACCAGCTCCTGCCCGAGGAAGAAGTCCAGATCCTGGAAGTTGTTCACCACTCGACGGTCCCTTCGACATCCCGGCCGGCGCCGCTCATCGGCCGACATCGCCGGTTGACTTCCGCGATTGAGAATATGACTCTCATCTGTGAGTATGAGATTTCCATATTCAGCGCCGCACGTCAACCGAAGGACCGGCATCATGAGCCTCGACCCCACCGCGGATCAGCGGTTTTTCCAGTCGACCACTCGCGATTTCCTGGCGGGCACCGTCCCGGTGGACACCGTGCGAACGCTCGGCGAGTCCGGAACCGGATTCGACCGGACCTGGTGGCGGCGCGGGGCAGAACTGGGGTGGACGGCCATGCTGGTGCCGGAAAACCTCGGCGGCGGAACGGTTTCCGGGCGAGCGATGACCGAGCTCGCTCTGGTGGCCGAGGAACTGGGCCGCGCCTGCGCGCCCGGCCCGTTCGTCACGACCAACGCGGTCCTGGCCGGGCTCGCCTCGGACGCGAGTCGTTTCGCCGAAATCGTCACCGCCGTCGCCGCAGGCGAAACGATCGCGGCGTGGGCGGTCTACGAACCGGGCCGAGGTTTCGACGCGCTCGTACCCGGCTCCGGCACCGCCGGGCAGGCCCCGGGCACCCGAGCCGAACCCGACGGCGACGGCTACCGGCTCAACGGGGTCAAAGACCGCGTGGAGTCCGGCGACCAGGCAGACCTGTTCCTGGTGACCGCCGAGAACGCCGACGGCCCGGTTCAACTGCTGGTGCGCGCCGACGCCCCCGGTGTGACCGTCACCCCGGCATGGACCCTGGATCTGGTCCGCCGCACCGCGCGCGTCGGTTTCGAGGACGTCGCGGTCCCCCCGGACGCCGTGGTGCAGGTGGGCGGCGCCGCCACGGACGCAATCGGAGCGCAGGCGCGTACCGCGGCCGCGCTCACCGCCGCCGAGATGGTCGGCGCCACCGACACCGCCCTGGCCGCGACGTTGGGCTGGTTGTTCGACCGCTACACCTTCGGCAGGCAGCTGGCCTCCTACCAGGCGCTCAAGCATCGGATGGCCGACAACAAGACGTGGCTGGAAGCCTGCCGCGCCACCTCGACCGCCGCCGCGGCGGCATGGGACGACGACCCTTCGGGCGCGGACGAGGCGATCAGCATCGCCAAGTCGTATGTGGGAGCGAAGGCTCCGGTAATCGCCCAGGACTGCGTGCAGTTGCACGGCGGCATCGGCGTCACCTGGGAACACGACCTGCACCTGTATCTGCGCCGGATCACCCTTGGCCGGGCCCTCTACGGCACTCCCGAAGAGCATCGGCGCCACATCACCGACCTGCTCGACCGGGCAGCCGCGTGAACCGAATCGAACTCCTGGAAGGCACGACGCTATGACCACCGATCTGGAGCCCACTGAAGACTTCCGCGCCCGTGCGCGGACCTGGTTGCGGAACAATCTGCCCCCGGCTTCCGCCGCGGACTACAAGTCCGACACCGAGGAGGCGTGGGATCGCGCCCGGCAACTGCAACGAATCCTGCACGACGGCGGCTTCGCCGGGATCTGCTTCCCGGCGGATTACGGCGGGCTCGGCCTCACCACCGCGCACCAGCGCGCGTTCACCGAGGAATCGCTTCCCTACGAGATGCCGCTGCTGCTGAACGTGCCGACGCTGGCCATCTGCGCGGCGAGCCTGCTCGATCTCGGCACCGAGGAGCAGAAGCGCGCGCACCTGCCCGCCGTGCTGCGCGGCGAGGAGATCCTGGCGCAGTTCCTGTCCGAGCCAAGCGGCGGGTCGGATCTGGCCGGGCTCACCACCCGCGCCCAGCGCGACGGCGACCGCTGGATTCTCAACGGATCCAAGATCTGGAGTTCCGGCGCCTACGCCGCCGACTACGGCCTGTGCCTGGCGCGAACCAACTGGGAGGTCACCAAGCACCGCGGGCTCACCATGTTCCTGGTGCCGGTGCGCGCCGAGGGCGTGACGGTGCAGCGGATCAAACAGGTGACCGGCTCGACCGAGTTCTGCCAGGAATTCTTCGACGACGTCACGCTGCCCGAGGAAGCGGTGCTCGGCCAGGTGGACGGCGGCTGGGACGCGGCGTCCCGGCTGCTCTACCACGAGCGGGCGGCGCTGGGCGGCACCTCGCCGTACACCAGCGGCGCCCGCCCGCATCTGGGTGGCGAGGCCGATCAGTTGCTCGCGCTGGCCCGCGCCACCGGGCAGAGCAACGACCCGCGCACCAGGGAGGACATCGGCGAGGCGCGGGCCATGAACGTGGTGCGCGACCAGCTCATCGCGCATGTCTCGCGGGCGATCGCCTGCGGCGACCTGCCGCCATCCGCCGGCGCCATCCCCCGGCTCTTCACCGCCGAGAACGCTTGGCTGCAAACAGATCTGGCGGTGCGCATCGCCGGGTCCACCGCGGCCACCCACAGCCCCGGGGACGCGGCCGACACGACCGGGGTAGGCCTCGACTACCTGTTCCGATCGGCGTGGAGCCTGGCGGGGGGCAGCACCGAGATGGCGCGCAACGTCATCAGCGAGCGAGTGCTCGGCATGCCGCGCGAGTTCGCCGCCGATCGCGACATCCCGTTCAACCAAGTCGCGCGCGGCCGATGACCCGCACGAACAGATAGGCGGACAACGCGTTTCATCTGCCACTACCCCGAGAGGCTCTCGTGGAGGCCGGTGACGCGCGTGACCCGCAGGTCCTCACAGCGTCCCGACACCGAACCTCGCTCGGATCGCCCACGCCGACGGGGCACTCGACGATCCGGCCTGCACGCGGGTCGCCGTTCCGATGGGCCGGGCCGGTCAGGTCGGCGATGTGTCGCATTGCGTGCAGGGCTACATCGCCGATTCCTACGCGCAGTTGCAGCAGTTCCGGTTGTTCGTGCTCTACACCGCGTGGGAGATCGACAAGGCCCGCCGAATAACACCGCATCGAGCAAGAACTCGCGGCTCTACTCGCAGGTGGCCACATCCGGCCGCACATCGGCGCGGCCTACCCGCTCGAACAGGCCGCGGCCGCGCTGCGGCACGTCGCCGACGGCCGCGCGATCGGCCAGGTGCTGGTGGACCTGCGTGCCAGCTAGCCGGTGGACAGGCACCGGATTCGGCGCAGTCGATCGGATCATTGCGCTGCGGCCGAATTCGAGCCGCAACCCGGGTCATCCGTAGTCGACGGTCACCGACGGGGTCTGCGGGACGGACTGACAGGTGAGCACGTAGCCGTCGGCCACGTCCTCGTCGGTCAAGGCGTCGTTCACCCGCATCTCGACGCGGCCCGCCACGAGCCGCGCCATGCAAGTGCCGCAATTACCCTCTTCACAAGCGAACGGCGGATTGAGCCCGGCCCGCTTCGCGGCTTCCAGCACCGTCTCGTCGGGGCGCACGTCGATGGCGGATTCCGTGCCGTCCAACAGTACGGTCACCACTCCGCAGGTGACCGACTCCGGCGACTCGGGCAGGGGGGATAAGGCCATGACAGCACACTCCTGATCAATGGGATCGCACATCACCGACGTCGCGCCGGCCGCCGTTCCGGCGTAATCGAGCATCAGCTCAGCATGCTGTGCACATGCTTAGCATGGTTCTTCCGGATGGGTCAATAGTCGAACGAACCGGTGGGCCCGGATCAGCGACCCGTCCAGCGCGGACTGCGCTTCTCGGCGAACGCGCGGGGACCCTCTTGCGCATCCTCGCTCGTGTAGCAACGCACCGAAGCGTGCCGGGCCGCCTGCAGCGCCGCCGAGCGGCCCATCTCGGTCGCGAGCATCACCGTCTCCCTGGCCGCCCGCACCGACAGAGGAGCGCCCGCGAGGATCTCGGCGGCCAGCTCCAGCGCGGTGTCCAGTAAGTCCGCGGGTTCGGCCAACCGGTTCACCAGCCCGATCTCGTAGGCCCGCCGCGCATCGATCGGCTTGCCGGTCAACAGCAGCTCCATCATGATCCGCTGCGGGATCATGTGGATCAGCGGCGCGGCCCACGGCGAACTGCGGCCCACTTTGACCTCGGTGACCGCGAAGGTCGCGGTCGTGCTCGCGACACACAGGTCGCATGCCTGGGCGATCATCCAGCCTCCGGCGAAGGCTGCGCCGTTCACCGCCGCGATGGTGGGTTTGGACAGTTCGATGGTGTCGTACGGCAGCGGGTACATCTCGCGCGGCGGCACCGTCATGCCGATAGCCACCATCTCCTCGAGATCCCCTCCCGCGCAAAAGGCTTTGGGCCCGGCACCGGTCAGGATCGCCACGCGTGACGCGGGATCGCGTTCGAATCGGTCCCAGGCGTCGAACAGCCCCTCCCGCACATCCAGCGCCAGGCAATTCCGCCGTTGCGGCCGATTGAGGGTGATGATCGCGACCCCGTCGGGGCGGGCCTCGAAGACAACGGCGTCGGACATCAGAAACCTCTCCGCTGGACGACGTACGCCGCCCGCTCCAGTTCTTCCCGGAAATCGGGGTGCGCGACGGCGATCAGCCTGCGGGTGCGCTCGGCAAGCGTCCGCCCGGCGAGTTCGGCGGCACCGAATTCGGTGACGATCACGTCCACGTCGCTGCGCGCCGTGGTGACCGGCCCGGACAGGGTGGCGGTGATCCGGCTGACCGTGCCGCCTTTGGCCGTGGAGGGCAGCGCGATGATCGCGTGCCCGCCCAGCGAGCGGGCGCCTGCGCGGACGAAGTCCACCTGACCTCCCGTGCCGCCGAGATACGCCGCACCGCTCTGTTCGGCGTTCACCTGGCCGGTCAGGTCGACCTCCATGGCGGAATTGATGGTGACCAGCCGTTCCAGCCGCGCGAGCACGCCCGCGTCGTGGGTGTAGCCGGTCGCGCACATCCGGATCGCCGCATTGCGGTCGGCGAACCGGTACAGCCGCTCGGTGCCGATGAGCGCACCGGTGACCGAGACCCCGCGATCAATGGTTTTGCGCGCGTTGGTGATCGCGCCCGACTCGACCAGATCGACCAGCCCGTCACCGATCATCCCCGAATGCACACCCAGATCGGTGCGGTCGTGCAGCAGGCGCAATACGGCGTCGGGTACGGCGCCGACCCCGATCTGCAACACCGCGCCGTCCTCGATGTAGGCAGCCGCGTGCGCGGCGATCGCTTCATCGGCCGGACCGATCCGGGCGGGCGGCACCCGCACCGGCGGCCGGGAAACCCGCACCGCGTAGTCGATTCCGGTACTCGGCAGCCGTTCACCCAGCGTGAAGGGCACCTGGTCGTTGATCTCGGCGACAACGACACGCGCCGCCGCCACCGCCGCGCGCACATGGTCGCTGACCAGGCCGAAGCTGTGCTCGCCGTGCTCGTCGGCCGGGCTCACCTGCACGAAAGCCACGTCGCAGCGGAGGATTCCGGCTTCGATCATCGGCCCCACCCTGCTGACATGGCAGGGGACGATGCCGAGCCGATGCTCTTCGGCCAGCGACCGGAGCGCACCGATCGCGCCCATGCTGGACAGGGCGAAGGCTTCGGTCGCGGCCGAGGTAAACAGGCCGGAGAAGCTTGTCGCGATGAACACCGACAGCCCGCCGATCGCACCACCCTGCGCGATGAGCGCCTCGATCAAGGTGGTCGGCTCGCCACACGCCTGCCCCGCCACGATGCGGTCACCGGGCCGCAGGATCGTGCTCAGGTCCAGGTCGGCGGCCTCGAGCAGGGCGGTCATCGCTGTACTCGGCCGTTCGTGCGACCATCGGGGGCGTCTGGCAACCGGCCTAGCACCTCGGCGGTGTCCGCGCCGAGCCTGGGGGCAGGCCCCGCGATCCGGCCCGGCGTGCGCGAGAACCATGTCGGGGGACCGGGAAAACGAACCGTGCCATACGGAGAATCCACTGTCTCGAAGAAATCCGCGTCGGCGAGGTGCGGGTTGTCGAAGAGTTCGTCCAGGGTACGCACCGGTGCGGCCGGAATGTCCAGCGAGCGCAGCAGTTCCAGCCACTCCCCGGTCGTCCGCTCCCGGAACGTTTCCGCGAGACGGGCGTATACGGTGTCGATTCCGGCCGCGCGTTGCTCCAGCGTGGCGAACTCCGCGCCCGCCCACGGCGGGCGCACCGCCTCGACGAACGCCGTCCATTGCTTGTCGTTGTAGACCAGCGCGGACAGGTAGCCGTCCGCGGTGCGATAGGGCCTGCGGTCCGGCGTCACCGCGCGCGGGTAAGCCGCGGGCCCAAGCGGTGGATCGAACATGGCGCCGTTGGCGTGCTCGACCAGCATGAACGCGGCCATCGTCTCGAACATCGCGACCTCGACCTCTTGCCCCTCCCCGGTGCGTTCCCGGTGGAACAGCGCCATCGTGGTCGCGTACAGCGCGGTCATCCCGGCGATCTTGTCGGCCATGATGGTGCCGACGTACCCGGCGGCGCCGGTGAGCCGCTCCTGCACGAAGGGCAGTCCGCACTCGGCTTGAATCGTGTCGTCGTAAGCGGTGAGACCGGCGTCCCGGCCGCGGCGGCCGTAGCCGTAGCAGTTGGTATAGACGATGGAAGGATTGAGCGCGGCCACCTCGGGGTAGGCGAAACCCAGCCGGGCGATCGCGGAGGCACGCATCGAGTGGATGAACACATCCGCCGGTGCGACGAGCTCGCGCAGCGCTCGTTTGCCGTGCTCGGATCGCAGGTCCAGCACCACGCTGCGCTTGCCACGGTTGACATTGACGAAGACGCCGCCCATCCCCCGTTCCGGCCCCACCGAGATGTAGCGGGTGTTGTCCCCGTCCGGCGGCTCGATCTTGATCACGTCCGCGCCCATGTCGGCCATGATCTGCGTGCAGTACGGGCCCATGACCATCGCCGTCAGATCGACGACTCGGATTCCCGCCAACGGACCACTGTGTTCCATCACCACGCCTCTTCCGCCGCCCCTCCGCCGCCGTGGGCCACCGCCCGACCGGCGTCGTGAGCCTATCTGATGAATCTTTACAAGGATAGTGATATCAAGGATGCTGTGGACGATTTCAACGGTGCCGCCCCACCCACTCGGCGAGCCCTCCGCCCGATCGCCGAGGTGCTGGACGCCGCCCTCGGCTCGCACCCCGACGCCACGGCGGTGGAAGCCGCTTCCGGTGCGTGGACCTACGTCGAACTCGACGATCGCGCCCACCGCGCGGCGGGCGCCCTCTGGTCGCTCGGCGTGCGCCCCGGCGACCGCGTGGCGGCCTGCCTCCCCAACGATCTGGACATCGTCGCCGCCTTCCACGGCGCGCAACGCATCGGTGCGGTATGGGCGGGCCTCGGTGAGGCGCTGGCCGCGACCGAACAGCAGCGCCTGCACGATTTGTGCGAACCGGCCGTCGTGCTCGCCGGTCCGCGTTGCCGGGTGGACTCGCCCGGTACGGTCGACCCCGAGCACTGGGCGGCACTGCTGGATCGCGCGGGACCCGCACCCCGGGTGGAGCACGACATCGACGCCCCGGCCGGAATCGCCTTCACCAGCGGCACCTCCGGACAGCCCAAGGCCGTGGTGCACAGCCAACGCAACCTGCTGCTGCCCGGCGCCGTGCTGACGGCCACCCGCGGCTGGGGGCCCGATCTGCGCAAGGGCGACAGCTTCCCGCTGACGATCCTCAATCTGATGGTCCTGTCCACCCTGCTCACCGCGCAGGCCCGCGGCTGCTCGATCGTCATGGACCGCCGCGATGTCGACGGGGTGGCCGAATGGATCGCCGAGCGGCGCGTCACCGTCTGGAACGGCGCCCCCGCGCAGCTCTACGACCTCGCACGCAGGCCGGGACTCGATCTCGGCTCGTTGCGCGAAGTCTGGAGCGGAGGCGGCGATACGCCCGACTCCGTGCGCGCGGCCTTCGCCGACGCGCACGGGCCGGTGCCCCGGGTCACCTACGGTCTCACCGAGGCGCCGACGGTGGTCGCGATCGACCCACCCGGCGAGGAGTGGTTCCCCGGCAGCAGCGGCCGGGTGCTGCCGCATTACGACGTCGCCGCCTACGACGACGAGGGCCGCCGGCTGCCGCCCGGTTCGCTCGGCGAGCTGCGACTGAAGGCGGCCGCCACCGGACCGTGGGCCGGATTGTGGACGCCCATGCTGGGCTATTGGGAGCGCGGTGGCGTGCGGCCACCGGAACCGGGACCGATCCCTACCGGTGACGTCGGCACCGTCGACGCCGAAGGTGAACTGTCGGTGCTGGACCGCAAGAAGATGGTCATCATCCGGGGCGGAGCGAACGTCTACCCGCTCGAGGTGGAGCGGGTCATCGCGTCGCACCCCGACGTGGCCAAGGTCGCCGTCTGCCCGGTACCCGACGAGCGGCTCGGCCAGAAGGTCGCCGCCGTGATCGAAAGTGCCGGTCCCACTGTAGATCTCGATGCGCTGGCACGGATGTGCCGTCGCGAGCTGGCCGGGTACAAGGTGCCCGAGATCTGGGCCCGGGTCGATGCGCTGCCGGTGAACGCCATGGGCAAGGTCGAGCGCACCCGGCTCACCGAGCTGGTGACCGCCGCCCGGCCGACGCCGCAGGAGCGGTCGTGACCGCCCAGCCCGGCCGCGCGACGCGCCTGTTCGACCTCGACGGCCGGGTGGCGATCGTGACCGGCGCGTCCTCCGGGCTCGGCGCCGCGGTCGCGGAGACACTGGCCGCGCTCGGTGCCCGAGTCGCTGTCGCGGCCCGGCGCGCCGACCGGCTGACCGAACTCGCCGGGCGCATCGACGGGCTCCCCGTTGTGTGCGACTTGACCCGGCCTCCGAGCATCGGCGCCGCGGTCGCCGCGGTGGTCGACGGCCTGGGACCGCCGGAGATCCTGGTCAACGCGGCCGGGAACCGGTTCACCACCGAGCGCGCCGAATCCGAGCCCGTCGAGGCCGTGCACCGGACGCTGGAACTCAACCTGGTGGCCCCGTTCTTGCTCGCCCAAGCGGTGTTCCCGCACATGCGGGCGGTCGGCCGCGGCTCGATCGTCAACGTGTCCTCCATCAGCGGCAGGGTCGGCGTGCCCGGCATCCCGCAGGCGTCCTACGCCGCGAGCAAAGCGGGACTGTCCGGGCTCACCGCCGAACTGGCCGTGCAGTGGGCGCGGCATTCGATTCGGGTGAACACGGTCGCGCCCGGCTTCTTCCGCAGCGAGATCACCGACAGCCTCTACGACGACGAGCGCGGCGCCGCCTATCTGCGCCGCAACACCCCGCTGCCGACCGAGGCGGAAGCCGAGGACATCGTCGGCGCCGTCGTCTGGCTCGCCGGTGACGCCGCACGGTACGTCACCGGGCAGACCGTCGTCGTCGACGGCGGCTGGACCGCTCGATGAGCGGCGATTCCGCGTTGACACCGGAATCCCGCAGTGAAAGCATGATTCGATTGAGAATCGTATTCTCAATATCGGAAACGTATTTGCGCCAGATGGTCCACCCGTTCTAGGAAGGGAAATTGCCCCGCATGTTTGCCGCAGTTCTGATCGAGAAGGGCGAGGCGGGACCGAAGGTCACGCTGACGAACGTGGACGAAGCGACGCTGCCCGAGGGGAACGTCACCGTCGAGGTCGCCTACTCCACCCTCAATTACAAAGACGCCCTGGCCATCACCGGTAAGTCCCCGGTCGTGCGCGCGTTCCCGATGGTGCCCGGCATCGACCTCGCCGGTGTCGTCACCGAGAGCGGCCACGCGGATTGGTCGGTGGGCGAGGACGTGATCCTCAACGGCTGGGGCGTAGGAGAAACGCATTGGGGCGGTCTCGCCCAGCGCGCCCGCTTGAACGGGGACTGGCTGGTGCCCCGGCCCGCCGAGTTCACCGCGCGGCAAGCGATGTCGATCGGCACCGCCGGCTACACGGCGAGCCTGTGCGTCGAAGCACTGCTTGGTCACGGCGTTCGCCCCGATCAAGGCGAAGTTCTGGTGACCGGCGCGACCGGCGGCGTGGGCAGTATCGCGATCGCGCTGCTGAGCAAGGCCGGGTTCGCTGTGGCGGCCGCCACCGGCAAGACCGCCGAGACCGCCTACCTCCAGCACCTGGGCGCGGGCACCGTGGTGGATCGCGCCGAACTGGCCGAGCGCGGCAAGCCGCTGCAGAAGGAGCGCTGGGCAGGCGTGGTCGACACCGTCGGCAGTCACACGCTGGTCAACGTCTGCGCCCAGACCCGGTACGGCGGCGCGGTGGCCGCCTGCGGCCTGGCCCAGGGAATGGACTTCCCGGCCACGGTCGCCCCGTTCATCCTGCGCGGGGTCACGTTGTACGGCATCGACAGCGTCATGGCGCCCAAGCAGCGGCGACTCGATGCCTGGGCGCGGCTCGCCCGCGACCTGGCCCCGGCCGCCCTGGACAGCATCGCCGAGGAGATCCCGCTCGGTGAGGTGATCACCGCGGCCGACCGGCTCATCGACGGCGCCGTGCGCGGCCGGATCGTCGTCGACGTGAATCGTTGATCAGGAGTATCGCGTGACCAGGAAATCGACGAAATCCACTGTGCAACTCGATCTGTCCGACGTCGACCACCGGGTCGGCAAGCCGGTGGGCGGCGGTCAGCTGTGGGACCCGTGCAGTTCTTCCGACATCCGCCGCTGGGTGATGGCGATGGATTATCCGAATCCACTTCATTGGGACCAGGAATTCGCTCGCGACTCCCGATATGGCGGCATCGTGGCGCCCCCATCGATCGCGGTCGCGTTGGATTACGGGCACGGGGCACAACCCGCGTGCGTCGGCCACATCCCGGGCAGTCACTTGATCTTCGGCGGCGAGGAATGGTGGTTCTACGGCTGCCCGGTGCGCCCCGGCGACACACTGTTCCAGGACCGGCGTTTCCACGACTACAAGGTGGCGGAGACCAAGTTCGCCGGACCGACGATGTTCTCTCGCGGCGACACCGTGCACCGAAATCAGAACGGTGTGCTGGTCGCTCGCGAAAGGTCCACCGCCATTCGCTATCTGGCGTCGGAAGCCAACAAGCGCGGAATGTACGACAACCAGCGCGGCGCGGTGCGGAGCTGGACCGGAGCGGAGCTGGCCGAGATCGAGTCGCTGCGGCACGAGTGGATACTGTCCAACCGGGCGGGCGTCTCGCCGCGCTTCGATGAAGTGAAGGTCGGGGATCGGCTGCCGCGCCGGGTGATCGGCCCGCACACCATCGCGAGCTTCACCACCGAGTACCGCGCCTTCTTGTTCAACATCTGGGGCACATTCCACTGGACGGCACCGGAAGGAATCGAGGATCCCTGGGTCTATCAGGATCCGGGCTGGACCGAAGGGTTCGCCTTCGACGAAGAGGGCGCGCGTATCGACCCGCGCAAGCGCGACGGCCTGTACGTCGGCCCCTCGCGCGGGCACATCGACGCCGACAAGGCGGGCGAGGTCGGGATGGCGCGCGCCTACGGCTACGGCGCCACCATGGGCGCCTGGTGCACCGACTACCTCTCGTACTGGGCCGGGCACGACGGCATGGTCCGCCACAGCAAGGCGGAGTTCCGCCTGCCCGCTTTCGAGGGCGACGTGACCTACTTCGACGCCGAGATCATCGGCAAGGAAGCACATTCGGTGTGGGGCGTGCCGCTGGTACAGGTGAAGCTGCGGCTGACCGATCAGGATTTCGGCGTGCTGGTGGACTGCACGGCCGAGGTCGAGCTCCCGTACTGACGGCCATCGGGAAGAACGGAAGAGGCCACGATGCCCACCGACATCAACGACGTCCTCGCGCCGGCCGCGGCGATCGCCTCCGGCCCGCCACTGTCCGACGAGCCGGGTCTCGGTCCGCTCACCTTGCCCGGCTTCCTGCGCGAAGTCACCGGGCGGTACGGCGGCCGAGAGGCGCTCGTCGCGCACACCGGTACCGGCGTCATCCGCTGGACCTATGCCGAGTTGTGGGAGCGCGCCACCGAGGTGGCACGGGCCCTGCGCGCATGCGGGATCGGCAAGGACAGCCGAGTGGGCGTGCTGATGACCAACCGGCCGGAGTGGCTCTCGGCCGTCTTCGGCGTATCACTGGCCGGCGGAGTGGCCGTCGCCCTCAGCACCTTCTCCAGCCCCACGGAGCTCGACCACCTGCTACGGCTGTCCGGTGTGTCGGTGCTGCTGTTCGAAAGGACCGTGGCGAACAAGGATTTCGCCGCCGTACTGACCGGGCTGGAACCCGCCATCAGGGCCGGGGCGCCGGGCGCGCTCGGCTCGACGGTCTACCCGTTCCTACGCCATCTCGCGATGGTCGGCGAGCCGATGCCCGGCGCAGCGATCGACTCCTGGCACACGTTTCTGGCCCGCGGGCACGCCGGAGCACCGGCACTGATCGAAGCCACAGCCGCTACCGTGCGGCCCAGCGACACCGCTGTGCTGTTCTTCTCGTCCGGAACGACCAGCGCGCCGAAGGGCATCCGCAGCGCGCACCGCGGCGTCGCCATCCAGATGTGGCGGTTCCGGCGCATGTTCGGGTTCGGCCCGGACGACCGTGTGCGCTGCTGGACCGCCAACGGCTTCTTCTGGTCGGGCAACTTCGGCCAAGCACTCGGCGCCACCCTGGCCGCGGGCGGCAGCCTGGTGCTGCAATCGACCTTCGACGCCGCCGAGGCGCTGGAGTTGATGCGCGCGGAGCGAGTGAACTTCCCGGTCGCGTGGCCGCACCAATGGGCGCAACTGGAAGGCGCGTCCAACTGGTCCACGACCGACCTGAGCTGCCTGCGCTTCGTGGACGTGAAGACTGCCGCGGCGCGGCACCCGCGCGTGTCGACCACTTGGACCGAGCCCGGGCACGCCTATGGCAACACCGAGACCTTCACCATCACCACATGCTTTCCGGCGGGCACACCCGAGGACGAAATCGCGGGCAGCAGCGGCAAGCCGTTGCCCGGCAACACCGTCAAGATCGTCGACCCGCTCACCGGGTCCGTGCTGGCGCGCGGTGAACGCGGCGAGATCTGCGTCAAAGGGCCCACGCTCATGCTCGGCTATCTCGGCACCGCGCTGGACGAGACGCTCGACTTCGACGGGTACTTCCATACCGGCGACGGCGGCTACCTCGATGACGCGGACCGGCTGTATTGGGAGGGGCGGCTGACCGACATCATCAAGACCGGCGGCGCGAACGTCTCCCCGCTGGAGGTCGACGAGGCGTTGATCCGATTCCCTGGCGTCAAGGTCGCGCGCACGGTCGGCGTACCGCACGAGACGCTCGGCGAGGTCGTGGTGGCCTGCGTGGTGCCCCACGCGGACACGACCGTGGACAGCGCGGCGGTCCGCGCGTTCCTGCGCGAGCGGCTCGCCAGCTACAAGGTGCCGCGGCATGTGCTGTTGTTCGCCGAGGCGGACATCACGCTCACCGGCAGCGCGAAGATCAAGTCCAGTGACCTGCGGCAGCTGGCAGCGAAACGACTGGCCGACGGCTAGCACCAGGGCCGGAGCCGGGGCGGCCCATCCAGCGTGATCAGCGCCGCGAGGACAGGATCCCGGTTGCCATCGCCCCAAACCGACACGGTGCGCACCGGGCTTCACACCGCCCCTCCCGCCTGCTATACATTAGGGGAGGCTTACCTCGTTAGTCGAGGCTAACCTCATGTATTGGTGACCCTGGCTGTGAGGCTTCATGTACGTGTGCATCTGTAACGCGCTGTCCGAAGGTGACGTGCACACCTGCGTCGCGGCCGGGGCCGACAGTGTCCGCCAAGTGAAGAACGCCTGCGGCTGGAAGCCCGGCTGCGGCAGTTGCACGGCGCGATTGGCCGAGGTGATCGGCCGCGCCCGCGCGACGACCGGAGCACAGCCCTCGGCCGCCTGATCCGACACACCAGGCGGTCTCTGCCGCGCTGCGCACATTTTGTGCCACGATCGCTGCTATGGACGGCGACAAGGACATCGTGGCGTTGCTCAACGAGCAGCTGACGGCCGAACTCACGGCGATCAACCAGTACTTCCTGCACGCCAAGATGCAGGAGAACTGGGGTTTCACCAAGCTGGCTCGGCACACTCGGCACGAATCGATCGACGAGATGAAGCATGCCGAGCTCCTCACCGACCGGATCCTCTTTCTGGAGGGCCTGCCGAACTACCAGAAGCTCAACCCGCTGCGCATCGGACAGAGCGTGCCGGAGCAACTGCGGGCCGACCTGCAGATCGAGTTGGAAGCGGTCGAACGGCTCCGCCGGGGCATCGAGTTGATGCGTTCACGCGGCGACGTGACCTCCGCTCGGATCTTCGAGCACATCCTCGAAGACGAGGAGCAGCACGTCGACTACCTGGAGACCGAACTCGATCTGGTGGAGAAGCTGGGCGAGCCGCTGTACCTCCAGCGCTTCACCGAGACTCCGGAGGACTGACTCGGCAGCCGGGGCGCGCGCGAACGGCCGGCCCGGCGGTACGCCACGGCACGCGCTACACCGAGGCGTACCGCCGGGCCAGCCGTTTCCGGTGCTCGGCCGGCGTACCGAAGAGAGAACGATCGAGCGTGGCCCGTTTGAGGTATGCGTGGATTCCGCTCTCCCAGGTGTAGCCCATACCGCCGTGTAGTTGCATGGCCTTGCCCGCCACCCGCACCGCCGTGTCGGTGCTGAACGCCTTGGCCATCGACGCCGCGGCGGCAGCGTCCGGCGCCGAGGTCACCTGGGCTCCGACAGCGGCCGCCACCAACTGCCGGGCCACCGCGACCTGCACCAGCATGTCCGCGCAGGCGTGTTTGACGACCTGGAACGAACCGATCGGGCGGCCGAACTGCTCGCGCACCTTCACGTAGCCGACGGTGGCCTCGAGCATCGCCTCGCTCAGTCCGAGGCTGTCGCAGGCCATAGCGACTGCTGCCCGGTCGTACAACCGCCGCAGGGCGCGCTCTCCGTCGCCGCGGAATCGCCACACCGACGCCTGCGCCACCGCGACGCCGTCCATGCTCACGCGCCCTAGACCTCGGGTCGCGTCGACCACCGGTCGCGCGGTGACGACTGTCCCCGGAGCACCGGGTTCGACCGCCGCTATGACGAGCTCGCCACCGGGATCGCGCGCGGGCACGAGCAGCCGGTCCGCGCCGGGCGCGTCGAGCACGAACTCGGCGCGACCGTGCAGACGCAGGCCGTCGTTACCGGGCACGAGCCGGAACGGTGATCCGACCGGCGTGAGATCAGCGTGCGCGTCGACCGCGCCGGCGGACTCGGCACCGACGCGCTCCTCCGCCGTGAGCGCGACAACCGGAACCACGGCGCCGGCGACGGTGCCGCGGAACAACTCGTCCCTCAGTGGATGAGGCTCCAGCAGGGCGAGCGCGCCGACGGCGAGCACCGCGACCGAAGGGTACGCACTGCGGGCGGCCGCTCGGCCCATTTCCCGGAGCACCACGGCGACCTCGGCGAAAGTGGCGTCGGCTCCGTCGAATTCGGCGGGCGCCTCCAGGCCGAGCCACCCGGATCGGGCGATCAGCGACCAGTCGACCGCCTGCTCGGCATCGGCTCTGCCGAGCAGGCCGCGCGCCACCGCGCGCAATTCGTCGTGGATCTCGGCGAATTCGTCGCTCATCATGTTCCCGCCGGTTCCCGAGGCAGGCCGAGTCCGCGCTCCGCGATGATGGTGCGCTGGATCTCGCTGGTCCCACCCGGAATGGTCCATTCCCAGGAGCCGACGAAGTCCAGCACCCAGGCGCCCGACTCCCAGCCGCCGGACATCGGTTTGCGCAGCATCGTGTGCGCGGCCACTCCCCCTACCTCGGTGCCGAAATCCGTCATCCGCTGCAACAGTTCGCTGTAGTACAGCTTGACGACGGAAGCGTCGGCCGGGCCCGCGACTCCCGCGTCGTGCCGCTCCACCAGGTCGCGGCACAATGCGCGCAATCCGGCGATCTCGATTTCCAGCGCGGCCAGCCGGTCGGCCACCACCGCGTCGTCGACCGGGCGCCGCCCACCGGGACCGGCACGCCCGCACGCTTCGACGAGCCATCGGAATCCGGCGTTGCCGAGCCGTTCGGCCAGTTCCAGCATGGTCAGCCCACGCTCGGCACCGAGCGTCTGCTGTGCCACCTGCCACCCCGCGTGCTCCGCGCCGACCAGCCCGTCCGCCGGGATTCGCACCTCGTCCAAGAAGATCTCGCAGAAGTGCGACTCACCGGTGGCCTGCCGGATCGGGCGCACCTCGATGCCGGGGCTGCGCATGTCCAGCAGGAAATAGGAGATCCCGCGCCGCTTGGGGGCGGCCGGGTCGGTGCGAGCCAGCAGCAGGCACCAGTCCGCGTATTGCGCACCGCTGGCCCACACCTTCTGTCCGGTCACGACGTAGCCGTCGCCGTCTCGGCGGGCACTGGTCTGCAATGCCGCCAGATCGGATCCGGCGCCGGGTTCGGAGAAACCCTGCACCCAGATCTCGCCGTCCAAGATCGCGGGGAGATGCCGTCGCCGCTGTTCGTCGGTTCCCGCCGCCAGCAACGTCGCGGCCGCGTGGTGAACGGCCACGAAGGCCAGCACCAGTCGCGGCGCGTCGTGGGCGGCGAGTTCCTGATACAGCACGATCTGTTCCGGGATGGACATGCCGCCGCCGTATTCGCGCGGCCAGTGCGGCACCGCGAATCCCGCGTGGCGCAGCCGCTGGAACCAATCGTGCTGGAAACGCCGGAATTCCGCGTCCGCGGGGCCGGTCTGCGACCGCCGCCAGTCGGCCGGTACCTGCCTGCGGCACCAGTCCCGGACCTCGCCGCGGAACTCGTCGAGGTCGTGCCCGGTCACCGCGCCCGCTGTCGCAACGCCAGCAGCCGTTCCCGGTGTTCCGGTGACCGCATGGTAACCACCTCGGCGGCGAAACCCGCCTGCATCGGACCGCCGAGCGCTTGGGACAGGTACATGTTCACGACCCGCTTCGTGCTGCGCAGCGCATCCGGCGGCAGGGCGGCCAGCCGGACGGCCAGTCTTTTTGCCTCGTCGAGCAATTCGTCCGCGGCGACGACGCGCGACGCCAGTCCGACCTCGACAGCCGTGGCGGCATCGATCCGGTCGCCGGTGTACAGGTATTCCCGCGTCCGCAGGATCGGGGTGAGCAGCGGCCAGAACGCGGCGCCGCCGTCCCCGGCGACGAGCCCGACGGCGACGTGCGGATCGGCCAGATAGGCGCGATCCGACATCAGCACGACATCACACAGCACCACGAGGCCGGCGCCCAGCCCCATCGCCGCACCGTTCACCGCGGCGATCACCGGCAGCGGAAAGCGCAGCATCTCCTCGATGATCTGGGCGCCTTCGCGGATGCTCTCGTCCCGCGCGACCGGGTCGTCCAGGAAAGAGGTGATCCAGTCCAGGTCGCCGCCCGCGCTGAAGGCCCGGCCTGCGCCGGTGAGGATCACGACCGCGGCCTCCCGGTCCGCGGCCAACTGCCGCCACACTTCGGCCAGCGCTCGGTGCAATTCGGCGTTCACCGCGTTGAGCTCGTCGGGGCGGTCGATGACGACGATACGGACCGGCCCTTCGCAGGCGACGGTCAGCACATCGGGCAGGTCGTAGCGCATGGCCTCACCCTTCCGGTAGATCGGAGAACAAACCGGTCAGGCTACGACGGCCGGCCAGCCGGGCCAGCCGACCCTCGGTAGCGACCAGGCCGAGCGGCAGCCGGCGCAACGGCAGGCTGTAGCGCGACAACCAGGACAGTGGCGACTCGTCGCAGAAACCGAGGGCGCCGTGCAGCTGGTGGGCTACGCGGAACACGGCCGCGGCCGCCTCCAGCGTCGCCGAACGCAGCGCCAGTGCGTCGATCAGCGCGTCCCCGCGATCGGCTTGAATGCTCCACAACGCGTAGCGAGCGAGCATGTCCACGCCGCGCCGCTCCACCTCGGCGTCGGTCAGCTGGAACTGCACCGATTGGAACTCGGCCAGCGGCTTGCCGAACTGTTCGCGGACCAGTACGTGCGCGCGGGCGAGTTCTACCGCGCGGTCGAGCATGCCGAGCAGGCTCCAGCACGGCAGCACCAGCGCCAGCGCCAGGTCGGTGGCGCCGTCGGCGTCCACCGGCGACACATCCAGTCGCGCCACGAAGGCCGACTCACGCGCGGACACTTCGGGCGGTCGCACCAGCACCACCGACCCGCGCGCACCGTCCAGGGTGACCGCCGCCCAGCGCAGGTCGAGATTCGCGACCGCCGCGGCGGGCTCGTCATCCGAGACCACCACCAACCCGTCGACGTCCAGGTCGACCGGGCGGGCCAGCCGCTCCGCGACCGGATAAGGCGTGGCCCAGTAGCCTGCGCTGCGGCACAGCGCCGCGGCCGCTTCCAGCTCGACCGGATCACGCCTCGGTTCCAGCTCCCAGGCGCCGAGTTCGCCCAGCACCGGCGCGACGAGCGCGCGCCGTGCGGGCTCGCGCTCGGCCCGCTGCACCAGTTCGTCGCCACCTGCCGCGCGCAAGGCGCGCAACGCCTGTTTGCCGTATTCCTGCGCCTCGGCACAGAGTTCGATGGTCATCGCCCGCCCGTCCGCCGGGAACGACGCGGCGGTCACGCGGCCTCCCCCGCCCGGCGGGGCGCGCTCAGCAATGAGCGCGCCAGCAGGATCTTCTGCATCTCGATACTGCCGGAGGCGACCGTCGCGGCATTCGCGTATCGCCAATGGTCGTCCACCGCGCGCCGGAACCGGCGCTGGTGCACCTCTTCGGAGCCCGCGAACGCGGCGAGTTCGGCCAGCACATCGGCGCTTTCCTGATCGAGCCGGGTCACCGCGATGCGATAGGCCGCGGCGTCGCCGGGCGCGACCCGTCCGGCGCTCTGCATCGCGATCACCTGGTAGGCCAGCAGCCGCGCCCGCCGCGCCCGGGTCAGCATGCGGGCCCAGCGGCCGCGCAGTTCGGCAGGCATTGTGTCCCACCGCGGGCCGAGAACGTCCGGCGCGGCCTGCAACAGCCGCTCACAGCGCGCATAGCGGGCGATGCCGACGCGTTCGAACGCCAGCACCTCCTGCACCACCGACCAGCCCTCGTCGATCCGACCGAGCACATCGGCTTCGGTCACGTGCACCCCGTCGAAGAAGACCTCGTTGAGATGGTGCGGACCGAGCATGGACCGGATCGGCCGGACCTCGATCCCCGGACCTGACATCGGCACCAGGAACACGGTGAGCCCTTGCTGTTTCCGCGCCCGGGTCGCGGTACGCGCGAGCAGGAAGCACCATTGCGCCATGGTGGCGTAGGAGGTCCAGATCTTCTGGCCGGAGATGCGCCAGCCGTCGCCGTCGCGGCGAGCGCTGGTCCGCAAGGAGGCCAGATCGGACCCGGAGTCCGGCTCGCTGAACCCCTGGCACCAGATCGCCTCACCGCGCGCGATCGGCGGCAGATGTTTGCGTTGCTGTTCGGCCGTACCGTGGCGCATGATCGTCGGGCCCACCCAGTTGACGCCCATGTACTGCGCCCCGCGCGGCTCGTGGTGCGCCCACATCTCCTCGCGGACCACGGTCTGCTCCCACACCGAGGCGCCACGGCCACCGAACTCCGCAGGCCAGGCCGCGCACAGCAAGCCTCGCTCGGCCAGCACCCGGCAGAAACGCTGAGCGACAGCCAGATCGGCCGGATCGTCGGTGAACGCGCCGAGATAGTCGGCGGGGACCTCTTCGGCAATCAGCCGCCGTAGTTCACCCCGGAGGCGGGTGGCGGCCTCACCCATAGTGAAGTCCATGTGGCGCACAGTACTTCAATCCTCATAAGGATAGCAATATTTGTATGGTCATCTCGCGGTGACTACACTGCCGCCATGACGGAAAGGCGTGCCGGGTGAGGAGCAACGAGGGGCGGACGGCATGACAGCCGCCAAGCGCGGCCGTGTCCCGCAGCGTCGCATCGCGGAAACCGTCGCCTCCGAACTGCGCACCCGCATCCTGGCCGGCGACGAGAACTATCGGCTCCCCACCCAGGATCAGCTGGTCCAGGACTTCGGGGTGAGCTACCCCTCGATCCGCGAAGCGCTGCGCATCTTGGAGACCGAGGGCCTGGTCACCGTACGCCGGGGCAATGTCGGCGGCGCCGAGGTGCACCGGCCCGACGAGACGTCGGCGGCGTATCACCTCGGCCTCGCCCTGCAAGGCGCGCGCGTCACCCTCGGCGACCTCGCCGCAGGGCTGCGAACGCTGGAACCGCTGTGCGCTGCCGCCTGCGCCGAGCGACCCGACCGCGACGAGACCGTCGTCCCCGCACTGACAGAGAACGTCGAGAAGTCGGCCGAACTCATCGGCGACGGCGTGGCCTTCACCCATACCGCTCGCGAATTCCACGACATCATCGTCTCGTTCACCCCGAACCTGACCATCCGCTATGTCGTCAGCACGCTGGTCACCCTGTGGTCGGCACAGGAAGAGGCCTGGGCGGAGGCGCTGACCCGGCGCGGGGAATACCCGTCCGAGGCCGAGGCCACCGAAGCCGTGCGCACACACCGCCGCATCACCCGGGAGATCGCGGAGGGGCGGGCCGCCGAAGCCGAACGCCTGTACCGCACCCACCTCGCCGCGACTCAGACGCTCGTCCTGCAGCGCTTCGACAACGGCGTGGTGAACGCTACGTCCACCGGTGCGCGGATGGCGATCCAGTCCGGCCTCCGCTCGCAGATCTGAGCCCACCGACCCGCCACGTCCCCGCCCGTCACGCAGGCCGCTCGAGCCCGAGCGGCCTGTTGCTCGTTGCTCCGCACAGTTCGCGCGCGTACGATAATGCCGTTTCCACAATGTGAAATCGGGGTGCACAACGGGCTGCCGCCGCACAGCCGACGACTGGATTCCACTCGTCTACAGCAAACCCACTGGCAGGGCCAAGTCCCTCAGTTCGATGCCGCCCTCGATTGGAATCGTTGCACTGAAGGCCATCAGCGCTGATAAATGACCAATTCGGCCACAGCGGCGCAGATCCGGGGCCGCCACACCGACATTCACCTCCGACGCTCGGCAACCGCAGCGAGAACCTACTCAAAGGTAGGTAATCCTTCAAGTATTGCTATCCTTACGATGATTGAAGTAGCGTGGCCCACGACACATGGCCCGCCGCACGTAGGGGCCGAATTCCCGTCCCCCGGCGCCGCCGGGCCGGGCTGTGCCAGACCTCGGATATCGACTTTCTCATCGCATGGGAGGCCCCGCCTTGACTCGAGGGGCGCGCTACAGCACCACCACACCGATAACCCTCGCCGAGGGGTGGAACGTTCAACGGCTCACCCCGCCGAGCCGACTGTTCGGTGCGAACGGTCTGCGAACAGGTGCCGACGGCCGGATCTACGTGGCCCAGGTAGCCGGTAGCCAGATCAGTGCACTCGACGTCGCCACCGGCGACCTCGAGACCATCAGCGCCAAGGGCAGCGACATCATCGCCCCCGACGACCTGGCCTTCGATCACGAGGGCAATCTGATCGCCACCGAGTACATGGACGCACGAGTCAGCATGCGCGGCGCCGACGGCCGCAGCCGCGTGATCCGCGATGATCTACCGGGCGCCAACGGCATCACGGTGCACAATGGCCGGTTGTTCGTCAACGAGTGCCGGCTCGGCGGGCGCCTCATGGAACTGCCGCTGGACGGCAGCGCGCCGCGCATCCTGCAAGACAACTTGCCGATGCCCAATGCCATGGAAGTCGGACCTGACGGGCTCCTCTACTACCCGGTCATGGGAACCAACGACATCTGGCGCATCGATCCCGACGGAGGCGCGCCCGAACGAGTCGTGGGTGATCTCGGCGTGCCCGACTCGGTCAAATTCGACTCCGCGGGCTTCATCGTCTCCACCCAGGTGCAGACCGGCGAGGTGCTGCGGATCGATCCGCGCACCGGTGACCGTCAGGTGCTGGCGATCCTGGACCCGGGCCTGGACAACTGCACCTTCGTCGGCAACCGGCTGTTCGTCTCGAATTTCTCCGGCGAGATCACCGAGATCCTCACCGGCGGCACAACCCGGTCCGTTCTGGAAGGCGGCCTGCTGTGGCCGCTGGACCTGACCGTCGGCCACGACGGCAATCTCTACGTCGCCGACGGCACCTTCTTCTACGTTTTGCGCGACGGCGGACTGCACACGGTCGCATCACTTTTCAGCGCGGGAAATCCCGGCTATGTGCGCGGCGTCAGTGCTGTCGGCCCGGGCGAGTTCCTGTGCGCCACCTCCACCGGGCAGATCTCGTATTTCCGCCCCGGCTCGGATGGCGAACCCGAGATCCTGGCCGATGGGTTCGATCAGCTCTACGGTGTGGCGGCAACCGCGGACAGGTCGATCGTGGCCGCGGAACTCGGCGCGGGCCGGGTGCTGTCGGTCCGATCCGGCCAGGTCGAAGTGCTGGCCACCGGGCTCGACGCCCCGATGGGCGTCGCATTCGGCCCGGACGGCACCCCCCTGGTCTCCGAATCCGGGGCCGGACGGATCGTCTCGATCAGCGATGCGGGTGTCGACACGGTGGTGGACGGACTGGACACGCCGCAGGGAATTCTGGTGCGCGGCAGCCGATTACTCATCCTCGACGTCGGCCTCAAAGCGCTGATCGAAGTCGATCTCGAGACCAACGCGCGGCAGACGCTCGCCGCCGACCTTCCGGTCGGCGCACCGCCCGGCGTGCTCGCCAAACCACTGCGTGGGACTCCGCCGTTCTCCGGACCCATGGGCCCGTTCGCCGGCCTCGCCGCCGGATCGGACGGAACGATCTATCTGTCCGCCGACGCCGAGGGCAGTGTGCTGGCACTGCGCGGAAAGGCTTGACCCGACGATGACCATCGACGACCGCGCACACGACTTCTTCGGACTGACCGGACGCGTCGTCATCGTCGCGGGAGCGGGCGGTGGCGGTATCGGCACCGCGGTGACCCGCCTGATCGCGCGGGCGGGCGCCACCGTGATCGGAGTGAGCCGCTCGCGGGAAAACCTCGCCGAGCACGTCGAACCGCTTGCGACGGAAGGTCTTTCCGTGCTCTCCGTCGCGGCCGATGTCGGTACCGAGGAGGGTGTCGCGACCGTCCTGGAGCACGCCCGCTCGGCCCCCGGCGAGCTGCACGGACTGGTGAATGTGGCGGGCGGCGCCGCGGTGCACACCTGGATGCCCGCAACCCGGGTGACTCGGGAGGACTGGCGCGCGTTGTTCGCGCAGAACCTGGAGACGATGTTCTTCATGAGCCAGGCGGTGGCCGCGGAGCTGAAATCGCAAGGCAGGCCCGGTTCGCTGGTGTCGCTCTCCTCGATCAGCGGCATGAACACTGCGCCGTTCCACATCGCCTACGGCACCGCGAAGGCGGCACTGGTGGCGGCAACCCGCACTTTGGCGGTGGAGCTGGCCCAGGACGGCATCCGGGTGAACGCCATCGCGCCGGGTGTCACCGAGACACCGGCCTCCGGCACCTATGTCGACGACGATCCCGAACGGGACCGCCGTGCCATCGCCATGGGCAGACGCGGGCGACCGGAGGAGCAGGCGGGACCGATCCTGTTTCTGCTGTCGGATCTGTCGACCTACGTCACGGGCCAGACCCTGCTCGTCGACGGCGGCCTGAACCTCAGGTGGACCCATCTCGGCGAGGACCACACCTCGCTGTTCCTCAGGGACGAAAACTTCCGCGCATCGATCACGCGCTGACGCACTCGAGTACGACCAGGAGCATGTCATGAGCGAAACGACAACCGGGGCGACGAGTTCCGCGACTGCCGAACCGCTGTCGGCGCCGATGACGATCGGCGTCGAGGCGTACATCTCCGAGAAGTACGCCCGCGCCGAGGGCGACAAACTCTGGGCCAAGGTGTGGCAGCAGGTCGAACGAGTCGAGGAGATTCCCCGGGTCGGCGACTTCCTCACCTACGAGATCCTCGACGATTCGATCGTCGTGGTGCGCACCGCGCCGGACACCATCCGGGCCTACCACAACGTGTGCGCGCACCGCGGCCGCAAACTGATCGACACCCCGGACGGCGCGCACGACGCCCGCGGCAGCCGCAAGCAGTTCGTCTGCGGGTTTCACGGGTGGCGTTACGACTTGGAGGGCCGCAACACCTTCGCCGCCGAACGCGAGGATTGGACCTGCGGCCTCACCGAGCGCAACGACGGGCTGAACCAGGTGCACGTCGACACTTGGGGCGGCTGGATCTGGATCAACATGGACCCGGACGCGCAACCGCTCCGAGCGTATCTGGAGCCCGCCGCCAGTCTGCTCGAACACTTCGAACTGGAGAACATGCGCTACCGCTGGCGGCGGTGGCTGACCTTCGACTGCAACTGGAAGGTCGCCTTCGAGGCGTTCATGGAGACCTATCACGTGCCCTACACCCACCCGGAGTTCATGAACTTCGGCACCTTCCTCGGATGGTCGCGGGCGCAGGGCAAGCACAGCAACATCGGCTACGACGCCCCCAAAGGCATGGAGGAGAACCAGGCCAAGGTGCGCGTCGGCAGCGGGCCCGACGCGCGCGTCTCCACCGCCACGCTCCAGAACTTCACCTGGGAGAACGCCAACACCAACACCACCCGCACGCTGGTCGACGTCGCAAACCGGCTGGTCGACGAACTGCCCGAGGGCACACCGGCCAACGAAGTGCTGCGCTACTGGCTCGACACCGCGCGGTCGGAGGACGAGGCGCGCGGGGTGGTCTGGCCGAAGGTCGATCCCGACATCGTCGCCCAGGCGGGTACCGCGTGGCAGATCTTTCCCAACTTCCAGATCGGCCACGCGCTGAACAACATGCTGTGCTACCGATTCCGGCCCTACGGGTACGACCCGGACAAGTGCATCTTCGAAGCCGCCGTGTTCGAACTCTTCCCACCCGGCGAGGAGCCGCGGACCGCTTGGGAGTACACCCCTGTCGGCGATCCCGGCTGGCGGACCGTCCTACCGCAAGACTTCGCCAATATGGCCGCTGTCCAGCAGGGCATGAAGAGCCGGGGCTTCTCCGGGCCGAAACCCAATCCCTATCGCGAACGCAGCGTGGTGAATCTGCACCACAACCTCGCCCGATACATGGGTACCGGCGAACCACGCGATCTGACCTGACGAGCCGGACCCGCCGGTCCACCGCCTCCGACCCCGAGTTAGAGATCCAGGAAATCCGAATGCAAGAGTGCAAGCCCACGGTTACGCCCGATGTCGATCGGGATGCCCTCCGCGTGAAATATCTCGCCGAACGCGACAAGCGCCTGCGGCCCGAGGGCCAGAAGCAGTACCTGCTGACCGAGGGTGAATTCGCGGATTACTACGAAGAAGATCCGTACACGCCGGTCGAGCCGCGCGACGAGATCACCGACGAGATCGAGGTGGCGATCCTCGGTGGCGGATTCGCGGGTCTCATCACCGCGCACCGGTTGCGGCAGGCCGGCGTGGACGACTTCCGGATCATCGAATTGGGTGGCGACTTCGGCGGGGTCTGGTACTGGAATCGCTACCCCGGCATTCAGGTCGACTCGGACAGCTACTGCTATCTACCGTTGCTCGAAGAGACCGGCTACATGCCGAAAGAGAAGTTCTCCTTCGGTGACGAGTGCTACGAACACGCCCAGCGCATCGGCAAGCACTTCGGCCTCTACGAGAAGGCGATCTTCCACACCCTGATCCGGTCGCTGGAGTGGGACGAGCAGATCGAGCGATGGCGGATCGCGACCAACCGGGGCGACGACATCCGCGCCCGATTCATCGTGATGTGCCAGGGGCCGTACAACCGGCCGAAGCTGCCCGGCATCCCCGGCATCAGCCAGTTCCAGGGTCACACTTTCCACACCGCGCGCTGGGATTACACGTACACCGGCGGCACGCTGAAGGGCGGGTTGGACAAGCTCGCCGACAAGAAGGTCGCCATCATCGGCACCGGTGCCAGTGGCATCGGGACGATCCCACACCTGGCCGAAGGCGCCGGACACCTGTACGTGTTCCAGCGCACGCCGTCCTACATCTTCGAGCGCGGGAACACGGCGACCGATCCCGCATGGGTGAACTCGCTGCGGCCGGGCTGGCGGGAGGAGCGGCAGCGTAACTTCCACAACGCCGCCTACGCGTTCTACTCCCCCGGTGAGCCGGATCTGATCTGTGACGGCTGGACCGAGGTCGCCCGTAATGTGGCCGCCCATTTGGATGCCACCGGCGGCTGGGCCGAACTGGCGACGAATCCGCTGAAGGTCATGGAGCTCAAAGAGGCCGAGGACTACCGTGCGATGGAGCGTGTGCGCCGCCGCGTCGACGAGATCGTGGCGGACGAGGCGACGGCCCAGGCGCTCAAGCCGTACTACCGGCACCTGTGCAAACGACCGGGCTTCAGTGACAACTATCTGCAGGCGTTCAACCGCCCGAACGTCACGCTCATCGATGTCTCGCACACCAAGGGCGTGGAGCGCATCACGGAGAAGGGCATCGTCGCGCACGGTGTCGAATACGAAGTCGACTGCGTCGTCTTCGCCAGCGGCTTCGAGATCAGCAGTGACATCGACCGAAGGCTCGCCATCCAGCCGTTCGCCGGGCGCGGCGGCCGGTCGCTGTACGAGCACTGGAACGACGGATTCCGCACCTTGCACGGGATCATGTCGCACGGCTTCCCGAACCACTTCGCCACCGGGTTCGTCCAGGGCGGGGTGACCGCGTCCACCACGCGGATGTTCGAGCAGCAGGCCGATCACATCGCCTACATCATCAAGGAGGCCTCGGTCCGGAAGGCCACCACGGTGGAGCCCAGCGCGGAGGCCGAGGAAGCGTGGATCGCGATCATCCGGGCGAATTCGTTCGACAACAGCAACTTCGTCCGCGAATGCACCCCCGGTTATTACAACAGCGAGGGCGAACCGAACGGCCGGTCGTTCCTCGGTGATCCCTTCTGGGGCGGGTTCTACGTGCTCGAGGACCTGCTGCGGGACTGGCGCGAAACCGGCCGGTTGGAGGGTCTCGTCCTGGGTGGATGACGAGTTCCCGACCATCGCGACGCACCTGTGAGAGGACCGAGCACCTTGCCAGAACTCAGATTCGACGATCGCGTGGCCGTGATCACCGGCGCCGGGAGGGGATTGGGCCGCGCGTATGCACTGCTGCTCGCCTCGAAGGGGGCCAAAGTGGTGGTCAACGACCTCGGCAGCAGTGTGCGCGGCGACAGCGTCGAGGCCCATCCGGCCGCGGAGGTGGTCGCCGAGATCGAGGCGGCCGGCGGCACCGCCGTCGTCTGCACCGAGTCGGTGGCCACGGCCGAGGGCGGGCGCGCGATCATCGACGCGGCGCTCGACCACTACGGCCGCCTCGACATCCTCGTGCACAACGCGGGCAACGTCCGTTACGGTTCGCTGCGGGAACTGAGCTACGAGGATTTCGACGCGGTGCTCGACGTGCACCTGCGTGGCGCGTTCCACGTCGTCCGGCCGGCCTTCCCGGTCATGGCCGACGCGGGCTACGGCCGCGTGGTGCTCACCTCGTCCATCGGCGGGCTGTACGGCAACAAGGGCGTTGCCAACTACGCCGTGTCGAAGGCGGGCATGATCGGCCTGTCGAACGTGATCGCGTTGGAGGGAGCCGAATTCGGCATCCTGGGCAACGTCATCGTGCCCGCCGCGGTGACCAGACTGGCCGACGGACTCGACACCTCGTCCTACCCGCCCATGGGACCGGAACTGACGGCGCCGACCGTCGGCTGGCTCGCTCATGAATCCTGCTCGATCACCGGCGAAATGCTGGTCTCGGTCGCCGGACGAGTGGCGCGGGCCTACATCGCCGAAACCCCTGGGGTCTACCGCCCCTCGTGGACGGTCGAAGAGATCGGCGAGCAGATCGACGCTATCCGCGATACGGCCGGCTCCTGGGTTCTGCCTGCCGTCCCCGCGGGGCACAGCGATCACATCAGGAAGAGTTTCGAGCTAGCCACGGAGGCAGGACAGCATGCCCGTTAAGGTGTACGAACGTATCCTTCAGCTCTTCGAAGCCGAGGGCATCAACACGATATTCGGCATTCCGGATCCGAATTTCGTGCACATGTTCCACCTGGCCGAGGAACGCGGCTGGAACGTCGTCGCGCCGCACCACGAGGAATCCGCCGGTTTCATGGCCGAGGCGGTGTCGCGGATGACCGGTAAGGCCGCGGTGTGCATCGGCACCCTCGGGCCGGGCGTCGCCAACCTGGCGGGTGCGATGATGTGCGCGAAGGTCGAGAACTCGCCGGTGATCTTCCTCGGTGGGCAACGCGCTCGGATCACCGAGCAGCGGGTGCGGCGCGGGCGCATCCAGTTCGTCAAGCAGGCCGAGCTCTTCGCGCCGTCGGTGAAATACAGCGCCAGCATCGAATACGCCGACCAGACCGATGAGATCATCCGTGAGGGCTTGCGCCGGGCGCTCACCGGAACCCCCGGCCCGGTCTATATCGAGTGGCCGAAGCACATCATCCAAGAGGAACTCGACGTACCGGAACCATTGCCGCCCAGCCGGTATCGACTCGTCGGGCAGACCGCGGGCCAGGACCGGATCGAGGAAGCGGCGCGACTGGTCCGCGCCGCGCGGCAGCCGGTGCTGCTCGTCGGCCATGGCGTGCACACCGCGCGCGCCGGCGAGTCGGTGCGCGCGCTCGCCGAGCTCATGGCCTGCCCTATCATCCAAACCTCAGGCGGCACTTCGTATATCGAGGGACTCGAGGAGCGCACCTTCGCTTACGGCTTCTCACCGTCATCCATCGACGCGGTGGTGAAATCGGATCTGTGCCTGGCGATCGGCACCGAGCTCGGCGAGCCCGTCCACTACGGCGTCGGGCGGCACTGGGTGGCAGGCGAGGCGAATCGCCAATGGATTCTGGTGGAACAGAATCCGGAAGCCATCGGGGTCAACCGCCCGATCGATGTGCCGCTCGTCGGCGACCTGCGCGCGATCGTCCCGCAGCTGGTCGAGGCGCTGAAGAACACTCCACGCACGCCGTCGCCCGAGCTGGGTGGCTGGATCGAGCAGGACGCATCCAGGCTCGCCGAATTGGCCGAAACAGCCCCGTCCGGACAGTCTCCGGTGCATCCCGCGCGACTGATCGTCGAGGCGACCACGGTGTTCCCCTCCGACGGCATCATGGTCCGAGACGGCGGCGCCACCACGATCTTCGGCTGGACCTACTCTCAGGCCAAGCCGCACGACGTGATCTGGAACCAGAACTTCGGGCACCTCGGCACCGGGCTGCCCTACGCCGTCGGCGCCTCGGTGGCCGAGGGAAGGAAGCGCCCGGTCATGCTGGTCACCGGCGATTCGTCGTTCCTGTTCCACATCGGTGAGCTGGAGACCGCGGCGCGGCTGAACCTCCCGCTGGTCTGCGTGGTGGCGGTCGACTACGCGTGGGGTCTCGAAGTCGGGGTCTACAAGGGCCTTTTCGGGCCCGGGTCGCTGGAGACGGGTACGCACTGGAGCACCGACACCCGCCTGGACAAGGTCGCCGCGGGCTTCGGCTGCTACGGCGAATACGTCGAGCGCGACGAAGACATCGCCCCCGCCATCAAACGGGCGTACGCCAGCGGCAAACCAGGCGTCATCCACGTGGCCGTCGATCCGAAGGCGAACTCGGAGGAGATGCCGAGTTACGACGAGTTCCGCACCTGGTACGCGGAAGGGACACAGTAGTCATGCGCGAGTATTCCCAGTTCTACATCGGCGGCGCCTGGGTCGAGCCGGCCGAAGCGCGGTCCTTCGAAGTCGTGAACCCGGCAACCGAGCAGGTGTGCGGCGTCGTCGCCGACGGCTCGGCCGCCGACGTGGATCGGGCGGTCGCGGCCGCGCGAGCGGCTTTCCCCGCCTGGTCTGCTACCTCGGTGAACGAGCGGGCCGAGTTGCTGCGCGCTATCGGCGCGGAATACGGCAAGCGCGCGAGCGACCTCGCCGCGGCGCTGACCGAGGAGATGGGCGCGCCGAACGGGTTGGCGGGTGGCTTCCAGGTCGACCTCGGGGCCGGGCACCTGACGACCGCCATCGAGATCCTGGAGAACTTCGCCTTCGAAGAACAGCGCGGTGCCACGCTGATCGTCAAGGAGCCCATCGGCGTCTGCGGCTTGATCACGCCGTGGAACTGGCCGATGAGCCTGATCGCCGTGAAGGTCTTCCCGGCCCTGGCCACCGGCTGCACCACGGTGCTCAAGCCGTCGGAGCGCTCGCCGTTCACCGGGCAGATATTCGCCGAGATCCTCGACGCCGCCGGTGTTCCCGCGGGCGTGTTCAACCTCGTCCAAGGGGACGGTCCCGGTGTCGGAGTACCGCTGTCGTCGCATCCGGACGTGGATCTGATCTCCTTCACCGGCTCCACTCGCGCGGGCATCGAGATCGCGCGCAATGCCGCGCCCAGCGTCAAGCGAGTCACCCAGGAGCTGGGCGGCAAGAGCGCCAACATCGTGCTCGACGACGCGGACTTCGCGGCCAATGTAGCGGCCGCGATCGGCCCGATGATGATGAACTCCGGCCAGACCTGCAGCGCGCTGTCGCGCATGCTGGTCCCCCGCACCCGGATGGACGAGGCGATCGATACCGCCCGCCGGATCGCCGCCCAGCTCACCGTGGGCGACCCCACCGGGGACGTGGCGCTGGGCCCGGTGGTATCCGGATCACAGTTCGACAAGATCCAGGCGCTCATCCAGAAGGGCATCGATGAGGGAGCCACAGTGGTGATCGGCGGGACCGGCCGACCCGACGGGCTCACCAAGGGCTACTACGTGAAGCCCACCGTCTTCGCGCGCGTCACCAACGACATGACCATAGCCCGCGAAGAGATCTTCGGCCCGGTCCTGGCCATCCTCGGCTACGACAGCATCGACCACGCCGTCGAGATCGCCAACGACACCGAGTACGGGCTCGCGGGCAACGTCGCGGGCGCCGATCTGGACTGCGCGCGGTCGGTAGCTCGCCGCATCCGGGCGGGCTGGATCACCATCAACGACGCGTTCGACTTCCACGCGCCCTTCGGCGGCTACCGCAAAAGCGGAAACGGCCGCGAATGGGGCGAATTCGGGTTCCAAGACTACCTGGAAATCAAAGGCATCCTCGGGTACGCGCCCGACGAAGCCGGGGCATAGCGGAGTGCCGCTGGCGGCAGGCACACCAGGAGTCCGAACCATATCGCGGCGGGCCGCCGTGCCGACCGCTCGCGGCGGCGGGTACGTGCCCCGGTCAGGGGTTCGGCCAGACGTCTTTCAGTCGCAGCGCCGCCTCGGCGGATTGGCGCACACCGGCCGCATGCGCGGGGGCCAGCGCGGCCGGGTCGAACACGTCGAGTCCGAACGCGGCGATGGCATCGTCGTCGGGAACTATGGAAACCTCTGTGGCCGAGCTCAATTCGCGGTCGCTCGAGCTGCGCGGGAACATGTGCGCCAACGGTTCGACGATCACCACCACATCCGCGCCCGCGGCCAGGTCCGCGTTGACCGGTGAGCGCAAGCCGCCGTCGATGTAGTGGCGGCCGTCGATCGGGATCGGGGGGAAGACACCCGGCACCGCGGTGCTGGACGCCAGCGCCGCGGGCAACGACGCCTCGCCGTCTCTGGTCCACGCGCGCAACTCGCCGGTGGTGATGTCGATCGCGGTGATCACGAGGTCGCGCGCGGGCCACTGCGCCACACCGGCCAGCTCGCCCATGCGCGCGATGTGCAGGTCCGGATCGCCCACCTGCGCGGCCAGCGCCAGCTCACCCGCCCGGCGGCGCGCCTGGACGGGATCCTGTCCGGGGGCGCGCAGGACGGCGAATATCTCCGCCATTCGCGCCGGATCCGCCGGTACCGGCGCCGATGTCGACGGTGGCCGCAACAAGCGCGCCGGATCACCGCCGTCGGCCAGGATCGCGCCGACTACCGCCCCGGCCGAGGTGCCCACGAACCGTTCCGCCAGGGACAGATCGATCCCCCTGTCCCGCAGCCCGGTAGCCAATCCCGCCAACCACGCGAGGCCGACCGGACCACCGCCGCCCAGCACGAGCGCGACCGACGATCCGTTGCGTGACAGCGTCTCCGACATACCGGCCAGCCTATCCACCCCGATCGAAACGACCGCCGACATCCGCCCGCGCCGATCGGCACCCGCCCTCCGCACTCAGCGGTGCGAGATCTCCGCGGAGGCTCTTCTCATCGGAACTGATCGTCCGGGCGAGCTTTCCATCAGCGTCGAGTTGCTCGCCGGTGGACAAGCGGACGGCGATCGACGCTCAGCGGGCAGGCTCGGCGAATATCTCGACAGACCCAGCGGAATCGCGCATCTTCGACGCGCGGAGACCGGTCTCATGCTCCGACCCCGCCTGACCGAACTCGGCCTGGCGGCCGGATCACCCCGACGACTACGATGCGGGCCGCCGGTGGCGCAGCCGGGAAGCTCACATCATCGGCACCCACCGATCTGCGACCACGTCGAGTCGCAGATCGGATCACTTTCGGCGCAGGCCTGGACGTCGACTGAGGACCTCCCGGCGCCGGACGATCTATGCCCAGATCCGCGACAGGGCCGAACGGGAGTACGTCTGCTGCGGCGTGACCGTGATCAGGTCGCACACCTCGACCAGTTCACCCGGTACGACGTTGCCGAAGTGCTGCAACCCCGGTGCGATGACCGCGTCGACGCCGAAGTTCCGTGCGGCCTCGACCAGGCGATCGACCGGTGCGTCGGTACCGGCGCCGAAGGTCACGGTCTTGCACAACTCGTAACCCAAACGCTTTGCCAGACTGCGCATCTGCGCTTCGTCCCAATCCTGGGACACACCCGAGACGTCCTTACGGAGATATCCCAGCGCGGGTGGCTTGGCCCTCATCGGTACTCCCTCGGCGCGGTCGTTGCTGAAGTGGTCGAAGCGCCTGCACTCCCATAGCTCGAGCGGCGTCGGCGCATCGAGGTACAGGCTGAGCAAGGTATTGACATCATATGTTGTCTACAGCAGCTGATGTCAACATGTGCGGCGTGCGACGAGTTCAACTTTTTTCCCGGGCCGGACATCGCCTGCGCCGAGCGTACCGCCGTCGACACGGCGGCGCCGGGTCCGCGAACGGGCGCTGAGATCCGTTGGCCCGGTGGCAATTTCCCAGCACCCCGCGCGACATCGCGCCAACTGGAACGATCACGCTTGTGTACCGAAGTCGGCACGCTCTGCCGCCAGCGGCCGTCCCGGTGCGGGCGGCTCGATCGGGCGCGGCGAGCTGGTGCACGACGTAGCGAAAGCCTTCATACCGAACCTGCGCCGAAACCCCGGCCGGAGATCGCCGGGCCCGCAATCCGCTCGAAGAGGTGTACGCGCCTCAGCCCGTCGGCTCGGCGCCCGGAACCGACACGGCCGCCTGTGGCCGCCTACGCCGGATGCCCTACTCCAGAATCCCGGACTGTCCGCCCGCTCCTGGTGCTTGGGCCGCCGGCCGCCGCGCCAAGAGCAATCCCAGCGCGATCATGCCGGCACCCAGCGCGAAGTGCAGCCAGTTGTCCGCCGTGTCGAGCGGCACGAAGTTGGCATCGCTGTCGGGATTCACGAGGAGTCCATACAGCCACAGGATCAGATAGACGACACCGCCGCCGATGAGGTACGCGCGCGCCGATGCGGCGGTCCGGGCGGCCAGCACTCCGGCGACTCCGAAAGCCAGATGGACCACGTTGTGCAGCACGGACACGTTGAACAGCCCGAGCAACTGCGCCTGGGAGTGATGTCCCGCCCAGTCGAGTTCGCTGTAGTCGGTAGTGATCCCCGGTATGAATCCGAGGATGCCGACCAGTAGGAATACCGCTCCTACCGCCATGGCGGCGACCTGAAGAGGAGACCGCCGATCAGTTGTCGCGCCTGGTGTGGAAGTAGACATCGCCGAGCCGACCCTTTCCGCTGGATAGTGGGTGACCTTCGTCCCCCGTGCTACCCCAGCGGAGAGTGGGCAAACGGGCAGCCTGCCCACTATTCGGCGCGCCGTGGACCGGTCTCCGGCCTCCAACGACGGAACGACCCAGCGGACCCGGGCGGGCACAGTCGCCGAGCCGACATCCGCGCAGCGCAGCGAGCGGGTGCGACACGGATCGGCCGAGACCCGGCCCACACCCCGGAACCCCGGCGGCGCACCGTGATCCTCGTCTCCTCCGCCGGCTACACCGGAGCCGTGCCGCAGGAGGAACCGGCGTCCGCGCTGGTGCAACGGGCGGTGGCGACATCGATGGCGTCTTCGGCCGCAGCCCGCGGCGGCCGCGGTCGACTCGCTTGTGCCACTCGCTCGGGCGATACTGGGGACGACTCGAAAAGAACTGTCCGCCTTGGTAAGCCGATGCAGTCTGTCAACCGGATGGGTGATGCCCAGGAGGCAATGACAGTGTTGGTGTGGTGCGTTGTGGCGATGATCGTCGTCGTTCTATTGGGCGCGGCGGCAACGGCGATGGTGTGGGATCCGCGCGGCCGTCGCCGAGCGGCTGCGACCGCGCCGATTCCGGCGCCGACGGCCGTGGAGTCCGCGGTGGCGTGCGCCGCCGATTGGCCGCGCACGCGCTGAACGGAACTTGGCGCTGATCCGGGAGCCCGGATCAGCGCGTCCGCACGGTTCGGGCGATCAGACGGCGCGACGACGTTCGCGCGGCCGGATCGAACCAGCGGGAAACGGCCGAGGCGGTCTCCGCCACCCGCACCGGCGAATCGCATCGCTCGCCCATGCGGCGGTGTCGACGCACGCCTCGGCCGCCACCTCGGTCACTCGTCAGCTGACGGAGACGCTGCCACCTTTGGGCAGATATCCGATCTTCTCCACCGGCAGCTCGCCGACCACGGAGCCGGTGCAGTCCCGGCCGGAGTACAGCGTTACGGCACGATCGGTGCTGTTGACGACGGTGATCTGGAACGTGGTGTAGAAGGTGCCGTCGGTGTTCAGGCAGCCCACCGGATCCGCGTGCAGCTCACCGTTGATCGACAGCGTTCCGACCGCGGCCTGCGCCGTCCCCGCCGACAGCATGGCCGCGGCCCCCGCGAGGGCCAGCGCACCGACAAACCCAGCAGTACGAATCATTCGTGCCTCCAGTTCTTTTCGATGTCGACCAACCCCGAAGCCGACGTCTGTGAAAATGCGCCTGTGATTCTGTCACGAGTTCCAGCCGGACGGAACCGTGCTGGTCGAGGCGCCGGAGACACGGCATCGCCCGGCCGGGCGCCGGTAGCACTCGGCCGAGCGGTTTCCGTGATCAGGCGGCGGTGTGTGCGGCGCCCAGCGCCGCGGCGTCCTTGCGAACCCCGAACGCCACGATGATTTCCATGATGCCGAGAATGATCAGCCACACCCCCGCCAAGACGGCCAGCGTGGCCACCGATCGCGCCGGCCAGACGATCAGTACGACACCGGCGGCCGCGGTCACGACGCCGAAGAACACCTGCCACCAGCGCCCCGGCATCCCGGGTTCGGAGATCGCGCCGACCAGCAGCGCGATCCCGCGAAACAGCCAGCCGATGCCGATCCACAATGCCAGCAGCAGGATCGAGGCCAATTCATCGCGGAAGCAGAAGACGCCGACCACGATGGACAGCAGACCGATGATGAACGACAGCACCCGCAGACCGGCGCCACCGGGCGCGCCGAAGGCCGCGATGAGCTGCAGGAAACCGGTGACCACGAGGTAGACGCCGAAAATGATGCCCGCCGCCCGCAGGGTGATGCCCGGCCAGGCCAGGATCAGGATGCCGAGGATCACCGCCAGAATGCCGGTGAGCAGAATGGTTTGCCACGCACGGCGGGCAAGAGACTGCAGGGGACCCTCTACCACGCTGTTTGTCGTCATACCTCGATGCTATAGCTCAGTCCCATGCGTTCACTGGTCATTTGCTGCGCGGGCCGCGCAGCGCTTGTTCGGCCGGTACCGCGGCGTTGCCCGGAGTTCACGTTTCGCAGCGCGGGCGGTCGGGTAGTCATCACTGAGTGACTCTTCGTTGGCGCCCCTGGGGTGAACGGGTGGGTCGGGGTTCGTGAGACTCGGGTGGCTAGGAGAAGAGGGTGGCGGTTCTGCTCGTGTTGCAGGCGCGTGGGCTGGGTGATCTACTCACCGCGGTCCCGGCTCTCCGTGCACTGCGCCGGGCCGAACCGCACGATCGCATCGTCTTGGCGGCACCGCAACGACTGAAGCCGATCGTCGATCTGATCGCCTCGGTCGACGCACTGGTGCCCACCGCCGATCCGAGCAGCCTCCGATGGGACGCGCCTCCCCCCGAGTTGGCGGTCAACCTGCACGGTGCGAGCACCGAGAGCATCGTCGCACTGTCCAAGACCCGGCCCGGACGCATCCTCTCCTTTCGCAATGCCGCGTTCCCCGAGCTGTCCGGCCCGGAGTGGGAACCCGACATGCACGAGGTGGACCGCTGGTGTCATCTGCTGGAATTCGGCGGCGTCCGAGCGGATCGCCGCAATCTCGGACTGGTTCCACCGGTGTCGACCACCAGCCGCCGCGACTGCGTGGTCGTACACGTCGGTGCGGGCGCACCGGCCCGCCGCTGGCCGCCGGACCGTTTCGCCGCGGTTGTCCGGCACCTGCTGATGCTCGGGCGCGAAGTGGTCCTCACCGGTGACGAGGACGAACGCCAGCTCGCGCTCGGCATTGCCGCGCGGGCCGGGCTGCCCGCCGGCCGGGTTCTCGCCGGCGAACAGAACCTCATCGATCTCGCCGCCACCGTCGCCGAGGCCGCCCTGGTGATCTGCGGGGACACCGGAGTCGCACACCTGGCCACGGCATTCGGCACCCGCACCGTCCTGCTGTTCGGGCCCACTCCGCCACGGTGGGCCGGTCCCCCCGCGCACCTGCTCGGCCGGCACGCCGTGCTGTGGACCGGCCACATCGGAGACCCGGATGCCGACTCCCCCGACCCGGGTCTGCTGCAGATCGATGTCACCGAAGTGATCAACGCCGTCGACAAGCAGCTGAACAAGCGCAACTGGCCCGGCACGGGCTCCGACCGTCGGAAGGCGGCGTATCGACGCGTCGGCTGACCGGCATCGCGCCGCCGTCTCCACGCCATCCGGCTGACGACGCTCGCGGCGCCCGCATCTTGCGGTCAGGCGTTCGCCGTCGCGGCGCTCCTGAGCGCCGCGGAATAGGAAGCGAGCGCACTCGGCCAGAACTGCTCGAGGTAGTCGCGGGCGTCGGCGAGGCCGCGCGGGTCCAGGGAGTACAGCCGCCGGTTGCCTTCCGGCCGCATCATGACCAACCGCGCGTCGCGCAGCACACGCAGGTGCTGGGAGACCGCCGAACTGGACACACCGACTTCACACGCGAGTTCACCGACCGAACGCGCGGCCTGCGGCAAGGCCTCGAAGATCGCGCGGCGCGTCGGGTCCGCCAGGGCCGTCAAGGCACGAACTCCATTAGTCGCCACTCACACAGTGTGGGCGCGTGACGTTTCGCCGGTCAAATGCTGGGAAGGGCGACGTATCCCCAGCTCAACCATGCAACTACGGCGTGTCGTTACCATGCCGTGACCATCTACCTGGGCTTTTATCGCCCCGTGATGGTTGCCACAAGCTTGCTGACCGGCGCGGCGACTACCGTACGTTCGACGCCATGCCCGTGACCTTTCCGTTACCGATCCGTCGCGGCGTGACCCGATTGCGCCGTGACCGCACCGCCACCCGAGTGGTCGCCGCCTCCGCGGTCGTCACCGCCTCGTTCGGCATCCTCGCCGCAGCACAACAGGACCCGGACACCGACGCCTCCGCCCGTCTCGTCGCCGGGAAGATCGCCTCGGGCGAGATTCGCCCGGCCGAGAGCACAGCTCAGTTCGCGCTCTTCACCCCGCCCGACATCCCGGCGCCGCAGGCCGCGCCCGCGCCCGAATCCTGGGATCCGAACCTCGTCGCGCAAGATTTCACCCGCCCGAAGACCGTCCGCCCCACAGCCGGCGTGCTCACCTCGAATTTCGGCGCTCGCTGGGGCGCTATGCACGCGGGCCTGGACTTCGGTGACCCGCTCGGGGCGCCGATCGCCGCGGTCACCGACGGCGTCGTGGTCGAGGCCGGCCCCGCCTCCGGCTTCGGTCTGTGGGTGCGCGTGCAACAGGACGACGGCACCGTCGGCGTCTACGGCCACGTCAACGACATCCTCGTCGATGTCGGTCAGCCGGTCCGCGCGGGCGACGTCATCGCGACGGTCGGCAACCGGGGCTACTCGACCGGCCCGCACCTGCACTACGAAGTCCATCTGCCCGACGGCGTGAAGATCGATCCGCAGCCCTGGCTGGCCGAGCGCGGCATCGACGTCGGGCACGCCCCCGAGGACTGATCCCGATCCTTCTCGCGGGACATGGGGGCTCGCGAATGAACCCGGCGACAGTGCCGTCG